>JAUVCD010000343.1 GCA_030590865.1 Myxococcales bacterium
GGATGAAGGTGAAGGCGACTAGCTGGTGCGTTCTCTGGATGGTGATGATGGGCACAGGCAACGGCTGGTCGCAGGACCAGCCGAGCAAGAGTGACCATTCGGTGACGGCAGAGTCGGTGACGGCAGAGTCGGATGGGCAGACGCCACGCGCCGATGGCGAGCAAGACAAGGAGCGGCAGAGTATCGACTGCGCTGCGGCACCGGCGTGCAAGCTGAAAGGGCTCTGTGCCGAGCACGATGGTGACTGTGTTGCGGTGTTGCCCGAGCATTGCACGAACTCGATCGCCTGCAGCGAAGATGGCCGCTGTACGCCTGCCAGCCAAGCTTGCATCGCAGTCGGCGCAGACTGTGAGGATGCAGCGGTGTGTGAAGATGGCGGTCGCTGTCTCGCGGAAAACGGGCAATGCATCCCTGGTGGAGCGGTTCCCATCCCCGTCGAGCCACCGAGCCAGCCGCAAGCGTCCAGCGCACCACGGGAGCACGACACCATGCCGTGGCCCCATCCTCGTTGCACTGGTGACGATTGTCGCGAGCATGGCCATTGCAGCGACATCGGTGGTGAATGCGCTGCCGGCAGTTGGGATGACTGCCAACAG
The DNA here is from genome assembly GCA_030590865.1 of Myxococcales bacterium. Classification (GTDB taxonomy): domain Bacteria; phylum Myxococcota_A; class Polyangia; order Polyangiales; family Polyangiaceae; genus JAPYTK01. The sequence goes on from JAUVCD010000343.1 coordinate 597, forward strand.
TCTCTCGACTGCCAGGAAGACGGCCGTTGTTTCTACGACGCCACAGCGCACTCTTGTGAAGACACCATGATGCGAAAGAACAAGGCTGCCATGGTCTTGGGCATCGTCGGGATTGGTGTCGGAACGGCTGCCGTTCTGGTCGGAAGTATCGGTCTGACGTTTCTCAGCGACGTGTGCCACGCCGATTCGAGCTGCAACGATGATGACACGACCGCGACCTACGGGGTTATCACGGCGCTGGGTGGGCTGGTCGCCGTGGGTGGGATAGTCGCTGTGACCGTCGGAGCACCCAAGGTCCGGCGACAGGCAGTGGTATCCCCGCTGCCCAGGGTGACGGTGGCTCTCTCCGGTATCTCACTCGATTGGAGATTCTGAGGTAGCCCCTCGGCGGACGCACTCGATCCGGTTCGACAACGACGACAATGGCCTCGTCGATGGCGAAGACCCCGCTCTGGATTCCTCTTGTGGGGTGCCCGTTCCACAGGCAGGATCCAAGTTCGATTCTGTCAGGGGAGGGGCCAGTCCACAGGCGGTGGACGCTCGACGCTATGGGCAAGGACCCCACCAACATGCTGCTTCACCCCCCTCGGTTTGTTGCACCTGCCGATCTCGTGCTGGTCGCTACCGTCGCAGCGATGCTTTCATGGGTCGGCCCTGCGAGCGCCCAGGCGTGCGCCAAGGATGTCGACTGTCCAGGAGATCTGATTTGCGAGGGAGGGCAGTGCGTGGGGCAGGCCGGCGTGGCGCCCGGCGCAACTGCACCAGCGGTGCCGGGCGGCACGGCAGTCAATGTAGAGTTCTTGGCTCGTACCATCAGTCCGGTCGTCACCGATGTGGCATCTGGACAATCCTGCACCGCTCCCTGTTCGCTGCAGCTGCCTTCCGGAAGCCGCGAAATCCGCATTGGCGCGCCGGAAACGCTTCCTCAGAACGTGGACATTCCGGCCACGGGCGGCAGGTTCTCGGTCGGTGAGATCGACCCCGGGCTCGCCACGGCATCGTTCGTGCCGACGGTCGTCGGAGGGGTAGGCCTCGTCCTGGGCCTCACCGTGCTCCTCCTCGGCGCGCTGACTAGCCCGAAACCGGAGGATCGGGACGAGGAGGGCTACTACGACAAAAAAAAGACCGGCGAAACGTTGATGATTACCGGCGCGGTCGCGCTCATTCCGAGCAGCGTTCTCCTCATCACGGGACTCATCTTGGGTGCCGTGAACGATAGCGGGACGGCAGAGCTCGCCCGCGCCACCCCCTGGGTGCCTCGGCTCGACGGTGGCCCGGCCGTGGGCGGCGGGTTCGTCGGCGTGGCGACCTGGAGCTTCTGAGGCTCGACGCCCGCTCGTCAACCTTGCCGGCGGCGTCGACGGGCAAGCGTCCCTGCGCCGAGGGCGAGTAGCGGCAGGAGCCAGTGCGCGCTGGTGGAGCCTCCCCCCACGGTGTGGCAACCGCAACCCGAGTCATCGTCGCTGTCGGTCGCCGACGCCGCTCCGCCGGTGGACGTGCCGCCCACCACACCACCGGTACCCGCGGCTCCTGTACCTGACCCTCCGGTGCCCGCGCCACCGGTACCCGCTCCTCCCCCACCACTGACACCGGCCTCCTCGAGGAGGGCCTCCCAAGGGGACGCGCCGAGGAAGATCAGGGGGTCGAGGCAGTCGCCGGTACCCTGCCCACCCATGACGGCAAGGCCGACCAACGCCCCTGCCTGGTCGAACGCCCCGGTATCGATGGAGCAGCCCTCCACGCCGTTCTGGCCCGCGGCCATGAACCCGTTGTCGTAGAGGTCGGACACCTGCATGTCGCCTTCGGTGGCCACGTCATCGATGCCGCCTTGCGTGCCGTACCCGACGAGACGCACCACGTCGTCCACCGCGGGCAGCGTCGTCTGGAGTGGTGCGGCCGGCAGGGTGAGGTCCTCAGTCGTCACGAGCAGCACCGGCGTGAACTGCGTGCTGTTCAGATCCATGGTCGGCCCTTCGAGGATCTCTACGACGTCGACGAGGCCATCTGTCGGAGGTTGCTGAATGACCATCAGCTGCGAGCCCTCGGTGCAGTGCTGAATGGTCGCGACGTGTCGCGGACCCAGCACCACACCACCGCAAGCGACGTCTGAATAGACCACCACCATGGACTGGATGGTCGTCGTCGACCCGTTGAGGACGGCCTGCGATGCCTGGCCCACGTCGTCCGTCACCGGGACGGTACAAGCCGTGAGAACGGACAGGCCCGCAGCGCACAGAGTGCCAGCAGCTACTCTCGCCATCGTCTTGGTCATCGGATCCCCTTCGAGGTCTGCCAAAATGGAAGGACACGGCGACCTCGCTGGTCGCGCGTTGCAACGGGCTCGAGCCGCAGCCTAGACTGGGCCTGCCTGGCCGGCCAGACCGATGCCTTCCGCCACCTCGTGCATGACGGCGATGACGTCGTTGATTAGATCGGGCTGCCGAGCTGTATCGTCTGGGAATCGTCTGGGACCGTCCCCAACGGCAGCGAACGGGCTCATCTTGCGTCTCGAACCGCCTGAAAACGCAACCATTCGCTACCGCTCTCCCCCGCACTTCCCCTGGACGCACCTCGGTGGGAGCATTGCCCACGAACAGGGGCGTCCTTCGCAGTTCACGCCGGGATGCGCTGCGCAGTAGGCGTTCACACGGGCTACCCAACTGCGATTGCCGTAGGTCGGCTTGCACACCGAGCAACAGCTCGGTGTGGTGCTGGTAGTCGCGCAGTCTGCGTCCTGCGTGCAGGCGAGATCGACCGGCGGGAAGCCCGCGTCCGCTGAGGGCGTGACCGATGTTGACGGGGCGCTCGGGGGCGAGTCACTCGGCGCCGTCGCGTTCGCCGCAGTCGTGCTCGGCGCGGGCTCGGGGGGGCTGGCTGACGGCACCGCATTGCGCGGCGGCGGAGCGCCACCTGCGCTTGGTTGGCACGCTGGTAGAACGAAGGATGCGACGAGGAACAGACCGCGAACCGTCGGGATGTCCATATGGCGAACGAGTCTACCAGCGCTGGGCACTTGGGACGACCGCCGCCTCGGTGAGATCGGCATCTCGGCCTGCGCCGGTCTTCGGCCTGGTATACGATCGAGACCGTGATGACGGCGCAGCTCCGTTGGGTTCTGCTCGCATGCACGCTCAGCGCGTGCGGCAAGCCGCCAACACATGCCGATGGGACGACCGAGGGGGCGGCCGTAGCGTCGACGACTGCAGAGTCAAGCCGTTCGGCATCTGAGGGGGCAGCGCCGAGCGGTGCGGCATCCGGAGCGGTTGCGCCGAGCTCAAGCGCTCTGCGGCCGAGTTCGCGTTTCGCGCCCGCTCCGCGCGGGGCGAAAGACTATGGCCTGGCGGGCCTGTTCCGGGACCGGGGCAGTTGGCACGTTGCATCGGTCCGTCAAGAGGGCGTTCACCACGTTGAGGTCCGACCGTTCACTGCTGCCACGACGGGCGAACCGCGCTGGTCGTGGTCCGAGAAGACAGCAGGGACGCTGGCACCCCTTGGTGTTGTCGCTTCTGACAACGGCGGAGCGCCGTGGGTCGTATTCTCCGACGCCAAGCACAGCGGGCGGTTCCTCGCACAGCGCATGGACGGCGCGAAGGCGCCGATCGAGCTTGTCGACGCCAGCCGGGCCGGTGCCTACGTCAAAGCGCACGCTCACGCCTTCGCCCCAGGTGGCCCACCTCGCGCAATCCTTGCGCTGGATGGCGAGCTATTGCGACCGCTCTCGCAAGCCGAACGGAACCGCCGCGCGCTCCTTGACCGGTCCGGTCGACGCACCGAGTGGCCAGAGCAGGCACCCCTCGAGGTGTGGACGTCGGTGGCGGTAGCAGGGACCAAGCCCGTGATCATCGCAAAGAGGTTCGGGGGCGATGAGCGCCGGTCTTTGGCCCGGGTCGCGTTGCGACCAGGCGGCGCAGGCGCGATGTATTGGCAGCCGCCGGCTTCACCGACGGCCTCGACGCGTCGCTCGGGCGTCCTGCTCCTGGACGAAGCAGGGCGCGAAACGCGCCGCGTCGTGGATCCGTTCCCGGGCGTGGCGACCAATCCCGGACCGATCGCCTTTGACGGGCAAGGTACACTATTCGTGGTGACCCGAGCGTTCCGTTCCAAGGGCCCGTATCAGGTCCTCACCCTGACGGCGTCGGGAGAGGCGGCCCCGGTCCGCGAGTTGATCCTGCCGGGAGCAGACGTGGTGGCCCAGCCGGCGCTCGTGGCTTGCGCGGGCGCGGTGTGGGTCGTCGCACCGGCCGCGCTCTCGAGCCCGGAGGGCACTATCGGCCTCTATCTGGCGCGACTCGAGCCAGAGGGGGCGCTCAACCCGGTGCGCACGGGCTTCGTGCAGCCACTCTCGCGAAGCGCCATCTGGAGGCTTTCTAGGTTTTCCGACCTCGGAGCCTTCGGCTGCGACGGTGAGCGTGCGGCGGTCGCGTTTCTCGTCCCTCGGGGAGGGGACTTGGGCATGGCGCTCGTGCAGTGGGACGCCAAGGCCGGGCAGTCAACGCCGTAGTCGGCCCGCGCGCCCCCGCCGCTGCGCGCGAGCGCTCAGAGTGGCCATTGCGCCAAGGTGATGTGGCTGCTCGTCACTCGCACCGAAGTCACCTCCGCTAGGGGATTCTGTCGTACATTTCCTTCACGATCGTGGGGCAGGGCGTGCCCTGGTAGGTCGTCGAATACTCGATGGCCCCAAGGTCGGCGGTGTCTCCCCGTGGGTATCCACAGAAGTCGTGAGGAACTTGGTCATCAGTGGGTCCCTGTTCGACGATGCTCGTGCCTTGTGCCAGGGAGAAATCGCCATCGATCGGCAAAGTGAAGAGCGAGTTCATTTCGCTCAGCGAAGGCATGATGTTGTTCGCCTCGTCGAGGGGCCGCTCGGCATAGTTGGTGTTGATGCCGTTCTCCAAAATGCTGAATCGCCAATAGGTGTCGTGGTCGGCGTGGCCCAAGTAGAATCCGGCATTTCGTGGGTCCGCATTGTAAACGGTGTTGTGATAGACCCTCGATTCTCGGTCGCTGCCCACCATGATTCCTGCCGCGCTGCCGCCGTTGTTGCAGCTCATGATGATGTTGTTTCTCACGATGGCCTCTTGGCTCTGACCGTTTTCGATGCAATCGCCCGAGCCGTCTTGATCATTGTCGCCGTCGCAGATCGAGGCGGGAGCTCCGTCGCCAAGCTGGATGCCCCGGGTGGTTTCTCCGTCGGTTCGAGCCTTCTCACAGACGATGAGGTTCTGTTCGATCAAGATGCGCAGGGCGGAGGCCTTTGGGTATACCGCCGAAGCCGATTTGGGTAGCGAAGCAGGCGTGTTGTAGTCGGCGAAGATGTTTCCTCGTACCACATGGTCCTTGCCGCCATCGAGGTTCAGAATGTTATGGGGCGCGTCGTTGGTCACGTATTTGGTGTTGTGCCAGAAGTTGTTGATGAACATGATCCGGTCCGGGAAGCTCTTCGCCGGACCGGTGCCAACGACCTCGCCATTCAACTTCACGTGGGAGGCAAAGTTTACGATCTCGTTGCGTCGGAAAATGACATCGTCCGCATCGGCGACGATATGAAAGGCGTGCTCACAGGTGCTTGCGGTATTGCAGTCGCCAAAGAACTTGATGTTCTCGAAGACCCAGAACTTGCCACTGATTTTGAAGTTCTCGATGTGTGAGAGATTGAAGGTCACGGTGTCGAGAGCTTCGGCCCGAAGAAAGATCCGTGCTGCTTCGGTCCCGTCATTCTGGACCGAAATGAGCTGATTGAAATCAAAGGTGCCAGGGCACACCGTAATGACATCGCCAGCTGAGGCATTGGCGATGGCAGCGAGGATTTCTGTCTCGGAGCAGACGTTGACGGTGGTGCCTCCTTCGTGAGTCGGCCCATTGTCGGGCTGGTACAGGCCGTTGCCTCCTCCGCCTGTGCCACCTTGGCCCGTGCCGCCATTGCCAGCGACTCCGCCGCCCCCTCCGGCGGCCCCACCCCCGGCGCCGCCCGAGCCTGACGACGTGGTGCTGGGATCGGCAGTGGAGTCGTCACTTCCGCAGTGGCACAGCGTCAAGAGGGCGACGCAAGCTGCCGCAACGAAATAGCGCTTTGCATGAATGTCGGACGTCGTCAGGTTTCGGATCTGTTGCTTCATGGGGTCTCCAGATTCGGCATCGTATCACCCTGGGCACGATGGGTCTTTGCGACCCGACCGGGCTTCGCCTCGGAGGCTTCGAGCTCACCGGAGACGCCGCGCCGGAGCCACCGCCCGAGGAGCGCGCCTATTTGATGGCCAAGACGTTGAACCAGGCCGTCAGATCGGGCGTGGCATAGGTGCAATCTGGTGGCACCTCAAAGCCCTTGATCAAGTCGCAGACCACCTTGCTGAAGCCACTGTCGAGCAGATCGAGGACCTGGTCGGGATCGTTGGCCAGGAAGTAGGTAAAAACGCCACGGTCACGCAGCAACGGCAGGAAGAAGTCGACCGCGTCTCGCAACGGATCCCGATCGGGATCATGGGTGGTTTGGTAGACATCGAAGAACACGATATCGAACGATTCTGGGGCAAACTCGGCGTTCTGCCAGAGGCATTCGACAACGCTCCCCTGGTCGAGCAGGTATTGCCGGGCGCTTTCGGCGACCTGAGCGTGAGCTTCCACGACGGTGTAGTCCACGCCGTGCTCGAGGAACCGGCGGCCCGAGATGCCCATGCCCCAGCCCAGCTCCAGCACTTTGGGGCGCCCGTCCCCGGCATATGCCGCCAAACAGCGGTCCACCATGCCGCGCATGATAGGGGTCTCCCAAGCATCCATGACCTGGTGACCATCAATCGTCAAACGGTTGCCGGTCAGCTCGATGGGTGCCTTGGACCACGCAACGGCATCACAGGTCTCCCTCCAGATGTGCCCTAGGAACTCGTTGAGATAAAACTCGGCTCGCTTGTCTTGCGGAATAGTACGGGTCAGCTCCTCCACCATGCGCTGCCGGCATTCTCGGGCCAGTTCCACGAACACCACCAACGCTCCAGTTCCGTCGGCGAACTTCGCTTCATTGGTGAACAGTATGGAGGAAATGTCGAATAGGACCCGATTGAGGGTGGCCTGCGTCTCCCGTGAATGGGGCTTCGAGATGGCTGCCTCGACCAGCTCCCATGCGTGGAGGAACTCCGTCGCATCGGGTTCCGGGAACGCGTCCAAGAAAGTGAATGTCTCCATGTCGGCCTCTGCGATCCAGTCAGTGCTGCTGCCGTGCTGCCTGGATCTTGCAGCTGACGACAGCAGGGCGGAAGTAGGAGACCGTCAGCCTCCATCGCTGAGCCACGTGGACGACGAGCAGTGCGGTGGCTACCCAGCTCCAGACCCTGATGGACCCCAGGGGAAGGCTGGCAATTCCGACACTCAAGGCGTAGTACCAGGCGCTGGCGATGTCGTAGGCGAGGATGAGCACGAAGGCGATGACCACGGTCATCCGTTGCAGCTTGTCGCGCTGCTTCGCCTTGTCTGGGTTCCTCTTGAACCAGACGCGCACTCGAGGCCAGGTCTGATACAGGTGGAGCCCGGTCACGACCATGAACACGCCTGACAGTGGGAGCAGGATCGTCAGCGCGTTGATCCCGAAGAACGTCTGCACGCCGAAGAACAGCGGCTGGAGGCCGCCGAGCACCACGACGGTGATCACACAGAGCGCCACGGTGACCAGTCGTTTTGCCGGCCGCTTGCGCACGGCTCACCTCCCTGGGGTCTGCCGGCGGGCGGCCTCAATGTTGCGGCGGACGTTCTCCTTGGACCGAGCGCGTTGCTCGGCGGTCCAGGAGGAAACCCAGGCTTCGAGGCCCACGTCGTGGCCGTCGGCATCCAGGGTCTCGGCCAGAGCCCTGGCCAGCTCCTCGTCGCTGATCCTGCTCACGCTTGAAGCGTACCACGTCGGACGGTGTGGAGCGGTGGCGAGAGGGTCGGCGAATCGGCGGGGAAACGTCGGCAGCGGTCCCCAACGTCTAGACGGCCACCAGGATCCGTAGAAACTCGGTCAGTAGTTCGTCGAGAAGTTCACCTGGGCGGTGGTGGCGGGCGACGAGTTGACGGTAGCGGGGTCGTCGGCCGGACCAGGGCACAACCGGACCGTGGTCAGCTTGTGCTCCTCCGTTTCTCAAATGACCCTGGACCGGACCACGCAGGTCGCCAGCACACCTGCGGCCAGTCGCCTTGGCCTCACCGAGGCCCAATGGTAAGAATCTGGCAGTCAAACCGCCGAATTTCGAGGCTAGATGGCAAAGGCCAGGCACTTAGCTTTGCGCCAACGCGCACCATTCGTACTCCTCGCTTTCGCGACCGCCGCCCTGAGCGCTTCGGCGTGTGGAGTGAAACCCGAGGCTGAGACGCCGCCGCGCACCGCCCCCACCGTGGGGGCTACCAAGCCCCCCCCTGATGCGGGTGCCGCCAAGGCCGACCTGCGCACCGTGCCGGAGCGCCCTGCTGTGGATCCAGCTCCGTCGGCCGAGCGCATCGCACCGGAGCCACCGGCCGCGCTCGCCCCTGTCGCCGAGCCGACGCCGTCCGCTCCCTCACCCCCGACGCGGACGAGTCTGGCCGGGTGCTGGTCACCGATCGACGAGGGCGAGGGTGCGCGCTTGCTCTTGGATCCGCCTGGACAGTTTCGCTGGGGCACGGAGCAGGGGCGCTATCTATTGGGTGACGGATCGGTCTGGCTGCTCGGCCCTGATCGGGTGGGCACCAAGTGGAAGTACCGGCTTGATGGCGACGAGCTCACGCTACATTTCCCAGAGTCCTTCCAATACCTCGGCGGTAGCCGGTACCTTTACTTTCGTTTCCAGAGCACGAAGACCGCCCATCGCTTTCGTTGGGGGCCGGTATCGCCCTGCCCTTGATCTCGCCGTCCCGTCGCGCCTCGGCGGCCAGGGCCAGGGGGGCCTCGTGTCGATCGGCGGTCACAGCGCCGGTAGCGCCCAGACGGTCAAGATGGACGCGAAGAGGACCGTTGCGCAAGCGAGACCGACCTGCGCCGCCCTCGTCGATTCCGCCGGCACCTGTCGCGACCAGCGAAGCGCTCGGCAGGCGATCACGAGAACCAGGGCGAGCATCACCCAGCCCAGCACGGAGAGGCCGAATAGGGCGGTCGGTGCGGAAAGCGACCCCTGGGCGAGCCGACCGAACGTCTCGATCCCTTGCGGGTCACGAAGGGACAGCGGAACAAAGCCGCCCCAAGAGCTGACCTTGGCGACGGCCTTGGCTAGGTGGGCGATTGCTACCACCGGAGCGGCACCTGTGGCGGCCGCCAGCAGCAGTGAGCGCCACCCTGCTCGATGCCCTGCGAGGTAGCCCAAGCCGGCGATAGCGGCCCAGACTATGAGCGGAAAGACG
>JAUVCD010000798.1 GCA_030590865.1 Myxococcales bacterium
GGAAACTTGCTGGTGTCCATCGTCTACCTCCTCGTGGTGCGCCGGGCCGCGCCGGGGCCCCTCGCCCGCCGACGGGCCCCGAAGCGACCCGAAGCGCCACGAGGAGGTAGACGATGGACACAGCACCAGCAGCGCGACTCCCATTGCCGACAGCACCGCCGCCCTCCCGAGCCCCCTTCCCCCACGCGCACGCCGTCCTCCACGAGCCCGCTTCCCCCACGGGCACGCCCCCCCGCGCACGACCCCGCTTCCCTCCCGCTTCCGCCCCCGACCCAGACCAAACCATCGGGCTCGGGACGGGCTCGGGGGCGCGCTCGGGCGCGTGCCCGTGGAGGAAGCGGAAGCGACAACTATCCTGTCAGAGGGGGCGCGCTTCGCGTGCTCGCGACCCCTCAGGGCAGCCGATCGGACTCCCAGCATCGTTGACCACCACCAACAGCCGTGAGATGGGGCGGAAGGAGCCCACCATGACCCAGACGGCCACTTCGGATAGCGGCAACGGGCCCGCTCATCGTCCCAGCTCAGGGCGCCGCGCGATGGCGCCGATCACGTCCCTCGAGTCGCTGGTCGGGGCGCACCCCGACGCACTGCGAGACATCTACGGTGCGGGCAGCGCCGCCGATCCAAGCGAGCTCCAAGGCCAGCCGCGGGGATTGCTCCTAGGCGTCGAGCTGCTGGCACCCGTTTACGCCCTGACCCGTCCGCTGGTGAGGACGGTGGCCCACCACCTACTCCCCTGGAGAGGCAAGGTCTTCGAGAGCGGCGGCACCGCCGGCCTCAACCGAGTGTTCCGTTGGAGACTGTTCCGATTTCACTGTGAAGTCGCGGACTCGGAGCTCGACGGCCGGCCCACACTCGTCCTTCGCTACGACGGGCTGGAGAACCCCTGGCCCATCTCGCGAGTCGTCGACGAGCTTCGCCTGGTAGGCGATGGCGTGGCCATCGGCCCAGTCTCGGTGCTCATCCGGTCGGCGCCCAAGCTGCTCGGTTGGTGGGGCCTTTCGACCCAGCGCTGAGCCACAAGTGAAGCGCCGGTCACCGGGTATTGCTGTCGGCTCGCCCCTGTAAGGTCAACCGCTGGACGGCGTTTGTGCTTCGACCCTCAAGAGGAGAAACGCCATGCCCTTGATTCGCCCCATCACCCTCGCCAGCTTCTGCTGCCTCATTCCGACCCTCGCGGCCTGCGCTTCCGCGCCGCTCAAGGCGCAGAGCGAGCCCGCCTACGCGCCCGGCGCCCCCGACATGGAGGCCAGCTACGCCGACGAGGCCGCGGCCGGAGCGCCAGCCATGAGTCAGCCGGGTCAGCCCATGCCGATGGGTGCTGCCAAGTCTCATGCCCAGCCTGCCACGGCTGAGTCCGACGCGGTGTCGCGCAGCCCTTCGGGGGCGCCGGTCACTGCACCTGCCGAGCCGAAGAAACTCGCCGGCCCGATGGCCAAGGGAGCCAAGCCGCTCCCCACGGTGGCCACGCCAGCCGCCGAGCCCGGCGGCACCGAGCAGTACACCGACTACGGCGTGAATCCAGCGGTCGATCCCGCCAAGGACGCCCTGTCGACCTTCGCCATCGACGTCGATACGGCGTCTTATTCCATCGCCCGCAGCAAGCTCACGAGAAACCAGCTGCCGCCCTTCCAGTCGGTGCGAGCCGAAGAGTTTCTGAACTACTTCAACTACGGCTACGGGGCTCCCCAGAACCGCCCCTTCAACGTGCATCTCCACGCTGCCCCGTCGCCCTACCAGAGGGGCCACCACATTCTGCGCGTCGGGCTGCAAGCCAAGCAACTGACCCGCGCCGAGCGCACCAATGTCCACTTGGTGTACCTGGTCGACACCTCAGGATCGATGCGACGGCCCGAGAAGATCGGTCTCGCCAAGAAGAGCCTCAAGCTCCTGACCAGGGAGCTCAAGCCAGGCGACACCGTTGCCCTCTGCACCTACGCCGGCAGCACTCGCGTCGTGCTGCCGCCGACCGGCGCCAACCAGCAGCGCCTCATCTTGCACGCCATCGACCAGCTGAGCGCTGGGGGCGGCACCGCCATGTCGAGTGGTCTCGAAGGAGCCTATGGTCTGGCCCAGCGCACGCTGGTCAAGGGCCACGTCAACCGGGTCATCGTGCTGAGCGATGGGGACGCCAACATCGGCCGCACCAATCATCAAGCCATCCTGAAGCGCATCGGTCACTTCAAGGACATGGGAATCACCATGTCCACCGTCGGCTTCGGTCGGGGCAACTACAAAGACACGATGATGGAGCAGCTCGCCAACCAGGGGGACGGCAACTACGCCTATATCGACACCGAGGCCGAGGCGCGCCGCGTGTTTGGTGAGCAGCTGAACGGCATGCTCGAGGTCGTAGCCCGAGACGTGAAGATCCAGGTCCAGTTCGATCCGCGGGTGGTCCAGACCTACCGCTTGATCGGTTATGAGAACCGCGACGTGGCGGATCGCGACTTCCGAAACGATCAGGTCGACGCAGGCGAAATCGGGGCAGGCCACAACGTCACGGCGCTCTACGACGTGGTGCTCAAAGCCCAGCCCGCACCGGGGCGCTCCCCAGTGGTGGTCCGGCTGCGCCACAAGCAACCCACTGGCTCCAACAAAGCCACCGAGATGGCGGTCAAGTTGCAGCCCCACCAGGTGTCGGCGAGCTTCGCAGCAGCCCCCAAGAACCTGCGCTTCGCCACGGCGGTGGCCGGCTTCGCCGAGATCTTGCGCCGCAGCCCCCACGCTCGCTCCTGGAGCCTGGACAGGGTGGAGCGCATCGCCACTCAGGCCAGCTGGGGCCAGGCCGAGCAGCGGGAATTCATCGACTTGGTGAACCGGTCCAAGCGGCTGCTGCCCAAGCAGCGCCAAGCCGCCGGCGCCGTGATGGCAAAGTGAGCTTCCGAGGGCTTGCACAACCCAGCGAGGTCTGCCATAGTCCGCCGCCCCGTGCCGCTGATGGCAGGCGCACCAGACTAAGGACAGTACCTTTCATGTCATCGGATACTCCCCCAGCCCCGGAAACGCCGGAAACGCCGCAAGCGCCGCAAGCGCCGCAAGCGCCGCCCGTGTCGGAGGCCATCCAGTGCCGACCGCTCGAGGTAGTGGTTGGTGATCGCGGCATCGAGCGTGCCATCAAGCATCTCAAACGGAAGATGGCCTCTGAGGGAATCCTCCGAGAATTGAAGCGACGGCGCCATTACATGAAGCCGTCGGTCAAGCGCCGGAAGAAGCAGTCCGAGGCGGCTCGACGCCGGCGCAAGCGTCAGCGAACCGACGCCGTCTGAGCCCAGGCAGGTCGGACGGCAGCGGCCAGCAAGGCCCCGTGGTCCGATGACTGACACCACACCGAGCAGAAGCTGCGCGGGTGGCTCGGCACCGGTCGAGCGCATCGTGGTGGTGACCACGTCCTTTCCCCGCACCGCCGATGACGCTGCTGGACACTTCGTCGAGGCCCAGGCCCAGGCCCTGGCCTCACAAGGCCACGACGTCCATGTGATCTGCGCCGGTGGAACGTGGCGCCAGACACCTGAGCAGCGCGGCAAAATCACCATCCATTGGGCCGGCGGGGGCGGCCTGTTCACTTGGCCCGGCGCCTTGTCGCGGCTGCGCGAGGCACCCTGGCGGGCGGTTGATCTGCTGTCCTATGCCGCAGGCGTTCGCTGGCGGCTGAGGAAGCTGGGCCCGGTGCAGCGGGCCGAGGCGCACTGGCTGGTGCCCTCCGCTTGGCCCTTGCTGGCGGCCTGCAACGTGCCGCTAACGGTAGTGGCTCATGGCGCCGACGTACGGCTGTTGTGCGCCCTGCCCCGGACGTTGCGGCGCCACATCGTGGGCTACCTGCTCGGCCGCGAGGCGAACTTTCGCTTTGTCGCCCAAGACC
>JAUVCD010000238.1 GCA_030590865.1 Myxococcales bacterium
ATGGTAGGTGCTAAACAACACGCGCCCGCAGCCGCGCTCGAAGCTCACGGTGCAGGGCCGCTGGCCGTAGCTGGGCGTTTGGCCTGACACCCACACCTTGGGCGTGATGTCGACGGGATTGCCATCGGCATCAGTGCTCGCCACGGTGTGCACCTGGTCAACGGCGGTCCAGTTGGCCTCCAGGGTGAAGCTGTTGATTCCCTGAGCGACCAACCAGGCCTGCATGTCCTGGTCCTCGACGATGGCTGGCGCGTCGTAGCTAGAACCCAGGCAGGCCGATCCAAATGAGCTCGTCTGATCGATCCAATCCAGGTACGGGGGCCAGGTCTCGCGGATGTAGTCGTACGAGTAGTCGGTCACATAGAACTTGCCGCCCTGGGCCACGAACTGTTGCAGGTTCTGCTGCACCACCGAATTCTCGGCAGACGAGTAACCGCAGGTCGTCCCGTCACTGCTATCGCAAGGCACGAAGACGATATGGTACTGATTCATGACCGCTGGGTCGTTGGTCAGCTTGTCGGGATGGAACGGGTCGTTCGAGTTCGGCGGGAAGGGGTACTCGAAGAGATCGAAGGACCCAGGCTGCATTCCCAGTTTCTCCAGGCTGGCCGAGATCTCGTCCCAAGCGCCAACCAGGATAGCCATCTTGGGGATGTCGTCGCCGCCGGCCTTGTCCATCTGCCCCGGCAGGGTGGTGAGCTCGGTGGCGACGGGTTGAGTGCCCTCCACTACATCCACCGAGCGGACCCGCCGAAACTGGCCCTTCTGCACCACTAGGTATTGGGTACCGGTCGCATAGGCAGGCAAGTTGAAGCTGCCGTCCGCCTCCGACTCGGTATAGGGCGTGTTGACGTCGAGCTCGACGCAGCGATCGCAGTACACCCCATCCGGGATCGCGTCAGGGACCGAAGAGGTCAAGTACAGCAGGGCGCCGGAGATGGGAATAGTACCCTCCGGTGCGAACACGGTGCCCTGCAACGTGCCGATCGCCGACGGATTGCCGGCTGAGCCGCCCCCACCAGTAAACCCCCCGAAGCCACCGGTGCCACTGCTCGTGCTGCTAGCACCGCCGGTGCCGGACGACGATCCCGAGCTTCCCCCAGAAGCCGAACAGCTCATCACTGCGCAGCCCATCAGCGCCAGCGAAGCGACCGCAAGTACCGTAGAGAGTTTCAACGCGCTCCTCCTGCCCCCCAACGTTCCAAGGCGAACGCTAGGATACCACTGCGTTGACCCAGTGGCCCGCAGCAACGGATCCTTGGTGGATGGGGCGCACCAGGGCGCCTGCCATCACATCAGGTGCAGGGGATCTCCAGATAGGAGCAAGGGTCGCGGTACGAGTAGACGAGGTCCCCCCCGTCAACCAGCTGCTTGAAGACAGCCTTCACCGCAGCCGTGGAGATATCGAACTCCCGCGCGAGCAGCTGTTTGACCTCGTTGGGTCTCAAACGTTGATTGCTCGACGACGCGATTAACTCCATCAGTCTCTCTCTAACCAATCCTGGCTCAGTCAAGACGCACCTTCCTTCACAGTTTCGCTGTCCCGCCCCGGTGCCGGCTCAGCAACTGGCTGGTGCTGTGAAGGCATTACAAGTCTCGTTCCAATGCTCGTGGACTTGGCTATGCGTCTCTATCTCCGTGGAATCGCGCCCCTCGTCACGCGCCTATTCGTTGAGACTCCATTAAGGCGAGTTACGAGCGAAGCGTAAACGCTACTGTGCATTCGCGTACAGTAGCGTTTACGCTACCGCGCTATTGGCACGTGGACGTGCCTCCATTGGCTCGATCCGCGCAGAATTGGCCGCACCGTCCTAACGCGATCGGGCAACGATCCGTCCCGCCTGCGCCGCGATCAGCTCCCCATCAGCCAGCGGCTCCCATGGCTCCTCCGAAAGCGGCACGCTGGCCACGATCACCGCACAGCTCGCCTGGGCCGAGATTCTCACGCCTGCAGCGGCGAAGTCGTCGCCATCATCACAGCACTGCCGGGTCAGCAGGTGGAGCCCTGGGGGTCGAATCGGGCCACCATCACCCTGCTTACGGCGATGGCCATGGGCGAAGAGGACCTCGCCATCGGTGTAGATGAAATTGGCCGGACCGAGGGGTCGAAGCCAGGCCGCGACCTCGACCAGCCGCTCGAACCGATCCTCCAGCGGCGGAGGGTCCGGCGAGCGGCGCCACAGGGGCTCGAGCCGGTGCATCAGCACAGCGAAGGCGCGCTCCGAGTCAGTCTCGCCGTCTGGGCGGAAGTGCCCCCTCTTCGCCTGGTGCAACGTCTCGATACCGGCCAGGTCGCCGTTGTGAGCAAACAGATGCGTCCGCCCGCCGAGGTCGCGAGAAAACGGCTGGGTGTTGCGCAGCGCCACCACCCCCTGCGTGGCGTGCCTGATGTGAGCCACCACGAGGCGGCTCGGAACACCCTCCTCGGCCAGACGTCGGGCCTGGGCACTTTCACCAGCCGGCTCCGCGCCCCGAAACAGCTGAACGTCGGCGCCTTGATGGAAGGCAACGCCCCAGCCGTCTCGGTTGGGTCCAGCTGCGCTGTGCCGAGCCAGCTC
Organism: Myxococcales bacterium; assembly: GCA_030590865.1. Lineage (GTDB taxonomy): Bacteria > Myxococcota_A > Polyangia > Polyangiales > Polyangiaceae > JAPYTK01. The sequence goes on from JAUVCD010000238.1 coordinate 2,559, forward strand.
GTGCAAGCCGCAGGTCACCGTCCCGGGAGCCTGGCTGGACATGCCTAAGAGCTCACACATGAGATTGACATGACCTCTTTCGAGCCCTCGTGCACGTCCGTCGCCGACGATACCCTCTCGGAGCGGCAAGCGTGAACCTCGGTCGGGTCGCGACTACTGGGGCTCGGCCGCGGCGGCGATCTGCTCCTGGATCCAGCCGTGGACCAGGTCAGCGCGGGCGAAGAGCTCGAGGTTGTGCTCGTCGCTGCCGCCCGAGTCGACGCCGGCGATGACCCAGCCATCGGTCGACAGCACCACCGGGCCACCTGAGTCGCCCTGTTCGACGTAACGATCGGTGGCAAAGGTGAAGGGCCAGCCCCACGGCTCGCCGGGGCGCGCTTGCACGGCACGGCCGACGAAGAGGTCCGTCTCCGAGGTCTCGCCATTGTCGATGCGACCAACGTAGCGGACCATCGCACCGAGTGCGCCGTCGTCGGCGGCAACGCTGGGATAGCGCTCGAGGTGGACTGAGCTGTCGAGGACCAACAGCGCGATGTCGTGCATCTGTGGGTCGGCGGTGCCGAAGGGAGCAGACCAGTCGTAGGTTTCGGCAACGGAGGCCATGGCTTGTCCGGGCTCGCCTGCCTCGTCGAGGTTGTAGGGGGTGACGACCTGGAACGACTCGGCATCCACCGTGCAATGAGCGGCGGTCAGTACCAGCCGAGGTGCGATCAGCGAGCCGCTGCAGCGGCCGACGCCGATGTCGAGCTGGGCGTCGATCAGCGCCGCGAAGGGGTAAGCCGTCGCGCGGCTACCGTCGATGACGTTGGACTCGTCCGATGCGACGACACCGTCATCAGCACCACAGCCCATCGCAGCAGCGCTGATCAGCGTGGCGACGGCCAGTAGTCTCGCCTGGTTCATTCCTCGGTCCTCGCGGTGATCGTCAAGCCAGCAGCATACCAGCTGACAGGGACTCCGTGGCCTGTTCCATGAACCCCAAGCAATTGAATTGGATGGTGTACCCTGTCTCTGGAGCAACGATGTCCAAACACCTTCTCCTAGTGGTCGGCGCCCTGACGCTATGCGGACCTGCCTGGGCAGCACCCAGCGTTCACGACGTGACCGGCACCCTGTCCAATGGGCACAGCCTTACCGTCACAGGAACGGACTTCGGAACGAAGGAGCCCGCGGCCCCCATCTTGTGGGAGACCTTTGACGACGGTGCGCAGGGCGAGCGGCTATCCACGGATAGCGACTGGCCTTCCTACAACGGACCGACCGGTGGAACGACCTATTCCGATGTCTCGCCGCACAGCGGAGGGCTCTGTGTCTACAACTACGTGGAAGAGGGCGACCCGAACGATCAGGAGTTCGGCACCAACAACTTCCACTTCCCGGAAACCGACGAGGCCTACTACTCGTATGTCTACCGGCATGATGGAACCGACGTCGGTCCCGCGGTGCAGAAGAACGGCAGGATCAACGGCACCGGCAACCTCTACAACGGCCCCGGCGTCGTCGCCCTCAGTGATAGCTATGTGTACTATCATCCCGGCGACGCTGCCGTGTATCCGTCAGACGACAACGGCACGGGCAGGTACTTTGACGACAACCTGCTGGGCAGCAGCGATTGGACCCGCCACCAGATCTACGGTCGACTCTCGCAGCCGTCGGGCTCGGCCAACGGCTTGATCTTGGTATCTGTAGGATCCCACCAGAAGACCTTCGCAAACATCGTAACGAGAGTCACCGGTGAGTCCTTCCAGTACAGCTCCGTGATCCTCGGCACGATGTTTGCGAACATCAACGACGTGCCGGGCGCCCGCCACGACATGTACGTGGATGACGTCTACATCGACCACACCCGGGCAAGAGTCGAGTTATGCACGGGATCGTCCTGGGAGACCCGTGGCGTCTGCAATCCACAACCGCCGACGTCATGGCTCGGTAATGTCATCGAAGCCGCCGTCAACACCGGACAGTGGGCCGGCGGGCTGACGGTCTATGCCTATGTCGTGGACTCCGACGGTGCCGCCAACTCGACCGGACACGAGGTTGTGCTCGGCGAGTCTGCAGGGGGAAGCGGTGGAACCGGCGGAGCAGGCGGAGCAGGTGGCTACGGCACAGGCGGCGCGGGCGCTGCGGCGGGCGGTACGACCGGCAACGGCGAAACAGCCGACGCCGCCGACAGCGGATGCGGCTGCAGATTGGAGCGGCGCGCACCGACCTCGGGCTCCGGTGCCTGGTGGTTGATCACGCTGATGCTGGCCGCTGCGAGACGCCGCCGCCCCAGCTGACCTGCGGGCCAACGCTGTTCAGAGCCTTTCGGTTGCGAGTACCCCTCTTCCGTTCGCCACCAAATCCGCTGCTAGGGCAGCGGCGAAGACGGGTGGTTCTTGCTACGCATGTCCCTACATGATCCCGTCATGCCACTGAACGTAGAATCCAATCTCAAAGGTGGCGTCGAGCGCATCGTTGCCCGCTTGCGAGGCCTGCTGAGCGATTTCGACAGTGGGTGGGGAGGTCGCCCCGCTAACGTCGCAGACCGCGACGTTGTTGGGCTGACCTGGGGCGCACTCGCGAGCGACCTTTCCTGCCGACCGTTACTCGTAGCTGCGGTCAATCCCTGTCCACTGGGTGAGTCAGCTCATCGCCGCGCCTGCCCGCGTCCGCGGTGATAGCCATCGGAGTGGCCGCGCCCGCGACCCTCGCCGCGGGCCGCGGAACCGCGTCCGAGCGCTGCCCCGCGTCCGAGCGCTGCCCCGCGTCCGTCACGCCAACCCCGACCGTCACGCCGACCGCGACCGTCACGCCAGCCCCCTTCGGAACCATGCCGGTGGTCGCCAGCACAAGCATGGTCGTCCCGTTCTGCCACTGCATTGCGCCAATGCCGTCCGCCCATTCCGCGACCCGCTTCGTGGCCCTGATGGTGAGCGCGGTCGGCCGTCTCGGGTTGTACGAACAACGGGAAGCTCACCGCGACCACACTGGCCAAGCCCAACCCGACGGTGGCGACGATGCGCCAAGCGCGGTGGGGCACCAACCCACGCAGCAAACACAAGATGGTCTTCCAGTGCAGCACGATGTGGAGCACCAGCAGGCCGGCAAACACCAATCCCAGAATGAAATGCACCTCACCCCAGTCGTGTCGATCCCAGCCGAGAAAGGTCAGCCATACCCGCCGCCCGCCAACTATCGCGAGGTCCTTGCCTGGCAAGAGCACGTATTTGACCAACAAGCCGACGCCCACGATGGCCATCATCACCACCAGCAACAGGGCATCGATAGCGATGTTGTAGCTGCCTCTTCGTTTCATTGCCGACGTCTCCCTAGGGCCTGAACACCCTGCGCCCGGCCACCGATGACAGCGGCACCACCTAGACGCCATGCAACCCGTGTCGGTGACCGCCAGCATGGTGAAAGCAAGGCTCGTGCCTGGCCCACTGGAATGCCAAGGGCCACGTCTCTGCCTGGCCGCGCACCCTGGCTGGGCACGTCCTGCGCACTTCCTGCACAGTGGCGCAACGGCCCTGCGCAATCCCTGCGCAGGCTCGTGCAGCGCACGCATCAACGCAGGGAGAACGAGCGCCACGACAATGAACCAGCGCGGCACGGTTCTTGGAAGCCAACCCTGCTGTTGCGCTCGGCCTGACCGGGCCAGACCTCTAGAAGGGACCAACGATGACCAAGAAGACCTGGCACACCCGCGGACTGACCTCGCTCTTCACACTGGCCGGATTCCTCGTCATGTCCGCCACCGGTCTGGTGCTCTTCCTGGTGCCCGAGGGGCGCGTGGCCTTCTGGGTCGACTGGCGTTTTCTGAGCCTCTCGAAAGCCAACTGGGGCGACATTCACATCTTGTCGTCCATCCTGTTTATCGTAGCCGGGGGACTCCACATCTACTTCAACTGGAAGTCCCTGCTGAACTACCTCCGGAACAGAATCACCGGCGGGGTGAAGCTCAAGAAGGAGATCGCCCTATCCGTCGGCGCGTTGATCGTCGTGTGGGTCAGCGCGGTCTATCGACTCCCGCCGCTAGTCTATGTGCTCGACCTGAGCGAGCTGCTCAAAAGCTCTTGGGTGACCCACAAGGAGCACGAGCCCCCCTTTGGCCACGCCGAGTTGGTATCCCTGACCGTCTTCTGCAAGAAGACGGGCATCCCCCTCGACGGTGCCCGCACCGAGCTCGAAAAGAACGGCTGGACCAACATCGACCCGGATCGCACGCTCAAAGAGCTAGCCCGGGCCAACGACAGCTCTCCGCTTGCTCTCTATCGCATCCTTCGAAAGCTCGAGCCGACCCCATCGATCGAGCTCCCGGCGGTGCTCACTCCACAAGCGGTGGAGGAGCTCTTTGCCGACAGGGGCGTGGGCAACAAATCGGTCACCGACATCGCCAAGCAAGTTCACCTGCAGCCAAGCACGATCATCGCCCGCCTCGCCGCGAAAGACATCGAGGCCGACCCCGAGGCTTCGCTGAAGACGGTCGCCAAGCAACACGATCTGGTACCGCTCGAGCTGCTCAAGGCCGCTCTCGTAGCGGACTACCAGCCAAAGAAGCCATAGCGCTCCGATCGTGCGTCTGAGAAGCGGCGTGGCCGCTGGGACGTTGGCGGCTAGGACGCAAGCCCACAGACGTCTTACGCCCCAGGCAACCGCAGACTGAGGCGCGGCATCTTGGGTTGACGTCGGAGGGCAAATGGCCGCATAGGTTATTCGCTTTTTCGCATGTAGCAATAACCCTATGCGAAGCCCGGCGCTAACCATCCCCGCGGGCAAGCTCGACCACACGGTGGAGGTGCTCAAAGCGGTCGCCCACCCGATCCGGCTGCAGATCGTGATGTTGCTGTGCCAACGAGAGCACTCGGTGTCCGAGATGTACCAGCTGCTCGACGTGCGCCAGAGCGTCGTGTCCCAGCACCTTGCCCTCATGCGGCGGATGGGCCTGGTCGCCGCCGAGCGGGGCCGCAGCCGCGGGACCTACCGGCTCGAGGAGCCGCAGCTGCGCGACATTATCCAGTGTGTGCTGAAGTGCAACCGGCGCTGAGTGCCACACCCCATACGAGACATTGATATGAGACCCTTCAACCGAACCAGCGGACTGTTGATCGGGGGACTTGCCACTGCGCTGGCTGCCGCACTGCTGTGGTGGTCTACCGGCAGCCGCGCCGCCGAAGCGGGACCGTACCGCCCCGGTCCCCGGCCTCACCTGGACCACTCTGCTTTTTTTACCAAGGCCTTCAAGAGCGGCCCCGAGGTCACCAAGGCGTGCCTCCAGTGCCACGAGCAGGAAGCTCACGATCTGCACGGAACGCCTCACTGGCAGTGGCTCGGTGAAGAAGAGCAAGTGCCAGGCACGGACCGGCGGCTGCGGATGGGCAAGAAGAACCTCATCAACAACTTCTGCATTTCCATCCAGGGCAACTGGGATGGGTGCACTAAGTGTCACGCTGGCTACGGCTGGAAGGACGCCCAGTTCGACTTCGATGACCTAACCCAAATGGACTGCCTGGTGTGCCATGACCAATCGGGGACCTACGCCAAGACCAAGGCGGGCTGGCCACGGAAAGACGCCGATCTGCTCGCCGCGGCCAAGAGCGTCGGCACCCCCACCCGGGCGGCCTGCGGCTCGTGTCACACCTATGGCGGCGGTGGCCTGGCGGTGAAACACGGCGATCTGGACACCACCCTCGATCATCCCGACGAGCTGGACGACATCCACATGGGGCGCGCGGGCTTTCTGTGCGTGGACTGCCACGGGGGCCAGGGCCATAACATTCGCGGCAAAGCCATCGCCGTCAGCACCAACGCCGACAACGGCATCAGCTGCACCAACTGTCACGCTGCTGAGCCTCATGGCGACGAGCGGATCGATGCCCACACCGCCAGGGTTGCCTGCCAGAGCTGCCACATCCCCTTCTTCGCGATCAGCATTCCCACGAAGATGTGGTGGGATTGGTCCAAGGCCGGCGACGACAGCCGGCAGGACGACATCCACCATTACCTGAAGATCAAGGGCGAGTTCCGCTACGACTCGCATGTCACGCCTGAGTACTACTGGTTCGACGGCACGGCGGATCGATATCTGTTAGGTGACCGGATCCCAGAAGAAGGGCCAGTGCCGATCAACAGGCCCCGGGGCGCGAACCGTGGGCCTGGCGCCAAGATCTGGCCGTTTAAGGTGCATCGAGCCAAGCAGCCCTTCGACACCGAGCATCGCACGTTGCTCGCTCCCATCACGGCAGGTGAGGGCGGGTTCTGGAGCGACTTCGACTGGGACCAAGCCTTTCGGCTGGCGGTCAAGCACACCGGCCTCGCTTACAGCGGCCATTACGGCTTCGTCGAATCCGAGATGTACTGGCCCATCAACCACATGGTCCAACCCAAGGATCGTGCGCTGCGCTGCGTCGACTGCCACAGCCCCCAGAGCCGGCTGGACTGGCAAGCACTGGGCTACCCGACCGACCCGATGCACGAGGGGGTTCGACCATGAGCGCGCGCATTGCGGCCTTGGTAGTCCTGGCAGCCGCCCTGTTGAGCCGGCCGGCGCTCGCCGCCGAGCACCTGCACCCACCCGTCGAGCTGCGTGACGCCGACGGGTTCATCGTGATGCCCGAGGACGCCACGGCGGCCACCGAAGAGAGCTGTACCGGTTGCCACGACACCGACTACATCCTCGGCCACGACAGCCACCGAGCTCGAGGCGTCGAAATTGACTGCCTCCAGTGTCACCTGCCGGGCCGAGTAAAATCGCTAGAGCCCGAGGACTTCGATGATTCCGGTCGGCTGACGCGGCCGATGGAGCCGCCAGAGTGCGGCGCCTGCGGGCAATGCCACGGCCAGGTTCACCATGACGCTGCCTTCATGGAAATCGATCCGACCATCCGCCGCGGCGAGATCCCGGGGCCCTTCGGGACGAGCCTGATGACCGGCGAGATTTTCTCCCCCCAGACCTTGTCGGCTTCATTTCTGAATCTCGCTGACAAGCCTGATCTGGTCCGTCCCTGGGACGTACATGCCGAGCGGGGCGTCCACTGCCGGTCCTGCCATTTTCCGGCCAACGATCCGGCAAGAGCCGATTTGATTCCGCGACCTGGCCAGCGCCACCTGATCCGGGATCCGCGCAGCCAGAAGCTGAACGACTACCTCCGGAAGCCGGACCACCGGCTCGCCACAGCCAGCTGTACCTCCTGTCACGACCCCGGACCGGCGCACGCGAACTTTTCCTACCCGAAGCGGCACCTCGAAGCGCTGTCCTGTCAGGCCTGCCACGTCCCCACCCTGCGGGGGCCGGCGCTGCAGTGGCAAGACCGCACGGTGCTCACCGCCGACGACGGTCCACGGATGAAGTTGCGAGGCGTGGACGCCGGCGAGGGCGCCGTCCCGAACGCCTGGTTCTACGAGGGCTACCAGCCGCTGCTGGGGCACGAGCTGGTGGACGGGCGAAGCAAGCTCTCTCCCTACAATGCGGTGACCACCTGGCAGTGGGTGTCGAGCCAGGACGGGTCGCCCGTCACCCCTGAGCTGCTGCGGCAAGCCTGGAAGGATGAGAAGGGGCACTACGCGCCCGAGGTGGTGGCCGCCCTCGACGCCGATGGTGACGGGACGCTGGCCACCGCAGAGCTGATCCTCGACGACGAGTCGAAGATCGCCGTCATCCGAACGCGACTCGAGCGGCTGGGCGTGCAAGCCCCCCGCATCGAGGGCATCATCGAGCTTCACCCAGTGCGCCACGGCGTCGTGTCGGGCAAGTGGGTCGAGCACGACTGCATGAGCTGCCACGCAGCCGAGTCCCGGCTGAACGTGCCGGTCGATCTCGCGAGCGGCCCCTTCCCTGGCGGGGTGGTACCGGTGCTCCACCCACAGGCCGCATCACAGCTAGGCGGCCGGGTGGTGACCCGCAGCGGCAACGATCTCCGGCTGGTCGGCAACCAGGAGCCTCCAGGCCACTACATCCTGGGCCACAGCCGCCGTCCCTGGAGCGATCGGCTCGGCTTCTGGATGTTTCTCCTGACCGCCCTCGGCGTGACCGCCCATGGGTCTGGGCGCATCCTGGCTTCACGCAGGCGGGAGCAGCACGCCGCCGCAGCAACCGCGCGGATCTATATGTACAGTGCCGCAGAGCGGCTCTGGCACTGGACGATGGCGGCGAGCGTATTGGTGCTGCTGCTCAGCGGCCTCGCCATCCATTACCCCCAGACCTTCGCCCTGCTGGACTTGCGCTCGGCGGTCTTCGCCCACAATCTCTTTGCAGCGGTACTGCTGATCACCGCCTTCCTCAGCATGCTGGTGCATGTAGCCACCGGCGAGGTCCGGCAGCTCATTCCCAAGGGAGCCGGGCTGCCCCTGCGCCTGCGCCTCCAGGTACAATTCTACCTGAAGGGGATCTTCGTGGGCGCCTCCCATCCCTTTACGAAGAACCGGGAGCAGAAGCTCAACCCGTTACAACAGCTGACGTATGCAGGACTGCTCAACGCGCTGCTTCCGTTCCAGGTCGTCACCGGGATCCTGCTCTGGGTGGCCGGTTATGCCCCCGAGGCGGTGCGGCCCATCGGAGGACTGTCGGTCATCGCGCCGCTGCACAACCTGGGCTCGTGGATGTTCCTCACCTTCGTGGTGGTGCATGTCTACCTGACCACCACCGGCCACACGGTCACCTCGAACATCAAGGCGATGGTGACAGGCTGGGACCTGGAAGATGTCGCGCCTGAACAGACCGCAACGGCGGAAGGAGTGAAGCCATGAAGCTCGGTGGTGATCGCTACGTCAACCCCTACCTCGGCGGCGCGATACTCGGTGTGGTGCTCTTTGGAGCCTTCTGGCTCACCGGTGGAGGGCTCGGCGCCTCCGGCGGTATCAACGGCATCGAGCTGGCGGCGATAGCCCAGATCGCGCCAGATCACGTCGACCGCAACGCCTACTTTGCTCACACCGCCGGCGGCAGCCGCAACCCCTTGAGCCACCCGCTGGTCCCGATGGTCATCGGCACGGCCTTGGGAGGCTTCGCCTCAGGCCGGGTGTTCAAGCGGGTGAAGCTAGAGGTCCGCAAGGGACCTGGCATCTCGGTGCGCGGCCGGCTAGCGATGGCACTCACCGGAGGTATCATCATGGGCTGGGCGGCGCGCATGGCTCGGGGCTGCACCTCAGGCCAAGGGCTCACCGGAGGAGCGGTCTTGTCCGCCGGTAGCTGGGCCTTCTTGCTGGCCTTCTTCGCAGGCGGCTACGCCATGGCGTGGTTCGTGCGGCGGGCATGGAATTGACGGAGGCTGCCATGGGACCTTTCGCACATATCTACGAGTGGGGCACCTGGACGGTCTACGTCGTGTCCTTCGTCATCGGCATCGGCTTTGGGGCAGCGCTCGAGATGGCCGGCTTCGGCGACTCGCGCAAGCTCACCGGTCAGTTCTACTTGCGAGACATGACCGTGCTCAAGGTCATGTTCGGCGCCATCGTGGTGGCTGGCGTGCTCCTCGCCATGTTCAGCAGCCTCGAGTGGATCGACATGTCGCTGGTGTGGATCAACCCGACCTATCTGTGGCCTGGTGTCGTCGGTGGCTTGCTGATGGGAGGGGGGTTCATGATCGGTGGCTTCTGCCCTGGCACCTCACTGGTCGCAGCCGCCACCCTGAAGCTGGACGGCATCGTGTTCCTGGTGGGAGCCGCCATCGGCATTTACCTGTTTGGCGAGACCCTGCCGCTGGTGCAGGACTTCTGGCTGTCGAGCAACTACGGCCAACTGACCCTGCCGCAGGTCTTCGGCACGAGCATGGGCGACGTGATCTTGGCGCTCGTCGCGATGGGCTTGGGCTCCTTCGCCCTGGCCGAGTTGGCGGAAGGCAAGCTGGGCGCCGGCAAAGGGCGCAAGCTGCGCATCCTCCCCAGCTCCCGACTTGGCTGGATTGGGATTGGCGCGCTCGTCTCTTTCGCGGCAATCGCAGCCATCGCGGGGGAGCCGACCACGATGGCACGCTGGGCATGGATCGCCCCCGAAGCGAATCAACAGCTGACCAGCCGTAAGATCTATGTGGATCCCCGCGAGGTGGCAGAGATCACCCGCAACACCAACCTGCGTACCGTCGTCCTCGATGTGCGACCCGAGGCGGATTA
>JAUVCD010000948.1 GCA_030590865.1 Myxococcales bacterium
CGATGGAGGCCAGATGAAGCACGCATTCGATTACGAGAAGCTCGACTGTTACCGGCTCGCCGTGGAGGTGAACCGGTGGTTCTCTCGAGTGGGGTTTCCGCGCGGAAGGTCGCACTTGCGCGACCAAGGGCTGCGGGCGTCCGATTCGGTGGTGTGTAACATCGCCGAGGGGTGCTCCAAGAAGGGTACTGTGGTGGGCAAGAGCAATCTCTTGACGGCGCTCGGCTCAGCGGGCGAATGCTGCGCTGTCCTCGACTGTGTCTCGCTCTTGGGCAGCGTCGACCAACAGGAGAAGCTCAGACGCATCGGCGCCATGCTCTTCAAGCTGAGCAACTGATCAAATTGATTCCTGAGCGGGCCGCCAGCCGGCAGCCCGCCTGGGGCTCTGCTGTGGCCCGTAGGCTTACCGGCTGCACCGCCGGATGAGCCCAGTCAGCATGGCGCATACGCGGTTGGCCAGCGCCAGCAGCTCCTCTGTCTCTTCTTCACCAAGCAGCTCGTACCGGTAGAGCCGCTCGAGATGACTGGCCACCTCGCCAGCTTCGCTACGCGCCTCTTCGAACCGTTGCCGTTTCTGCTTAGGAGAAAACCGATTAGCCCCTTCAGCAATAAGCGCTTCGGACCCAGTCGCCGACCGCAACAGCTGGTCAGCAATGTTGCGATGCCCCCGGGGAACCCGGTCAGCCACGACCTTCCCCTTGTCGGCCAGTTCGCTGGCGACCTGCCAGGCATCAAGCTTGTGATGAGCGAATTGAAACTTGCTGGTGTCCATCGTCTACCTCCTCGTGGTGCGCAGGGCCGCGCCGGGGCCCCTCGCCCAGTCGACGGGCCCCGAAGCGGCCCGAAGCGCCACGAGGAGGTAGACGATGGACACCAGCCCCAGCAACGCGAGTCCTCTTGCTGACAACCGCCCCTCCACGAGCCCCCTTCCCCCACGCGCACGACTATGAGGCGGCACCCCGGTCAAGGCTTTTGCCGCCCTTTTTTTCGAGCGTGGCCTCGGGGACTTTTTGGCGACGGCGGTTTTCGAGGACGTGGTCATGGATCGGTCCGTTGTCGCGGCGAGCGAGCGCCGCGAGTTGAGATAGTGACGTGGGAGCACCGCTGGGTGCGGCAGCGCGAGCTGTTTATCGATCGACTATTCGCGTTTTCCAGGCCGACTTGGTGAGCCTCGTGGCACTGGACGCAGATGGGGATTCGAAAGGAAGGGGGAGGCACATTCTAACCCGCGACTTGGGTGGTCCACTGACCAAACGTCTGCGTGCGCGTCGTGCTCATCCGCCCTGCCGATTTGAACGCTCTAGCGTTCGCACTGGTGGTGCATGTGGTGTTGCTACGGGGTCGTCACCTCCTCGGCTTTCGGCAGGTGATGCCGGTAGCGATGCGCCCTACGGCGCACTTTTTCGGCAGCACGCTTCATGGCGTCTGCACGAATCTTGATGTCTTGAGCCTCTCGTTTGAGGCCGCGGGCGATACGTTTGCCCACCCACTGTGGGTCGTAGACGGTGTCGTCGCGCCACATGGCCCAGAGCACCGCAGCAAGTCGGCGGGCGAGGGCTACTACGGCGATACGTTTGCCACGGCGCTTGGCCACCGCCTGGGCCCAGCACGTCAGCGGGTCATCGCTCTTGCGACGCATCATGCTCCAGCTGACCTCGACGAGTAGCGAGCGGAGGTAGCCGTTGCCCTTCTTGGTGATCGAACCGAGCCGTCGGCGGTTGCCGCTGCTCTTCTCGGACGGCACGATGCCCAGGTAGGCGCCCACCTTCCGTGAGTCACTGAATCGGTGGGCATCGTCGATCACCGACACGAAGGCGCCGGCGGTCACCACGCCGATGTAGGGCGCCGTCATGAGCAGCGTGATCACCGGATCGTCGGCACATTTCTGCTCGAGTTGCTGCTCGAGCTCGGCCAGCTTGGTGTTGAGCTGGTCGAGCACGTCGAGCAGCGGGGCGACAAGCTCGTTGATCCCATGCTCGAGCTTGGCCTCGCGCACGCGGTCCACGAAGCGATCGGTGTCACACGTGGGCAGCTTGCCTCCAGCGGCACGGACGAGCCCACGAACCGTCGTCACATACTCGGCCCGTGTCGTCACCAGGGCGCGTCGCACACTCAGCTGCATGCGCAGCTGCTGGCGCTCTGGCGACAGCAGGTGTGCCGTCGGGATCTGATTGCGCTCGACGGCGAGCGCTAACACCTCGGCATCGATCCGGTCGGTCTTGCGACCGTGCTGACCGACCCCGAGCTGTCGTACTCGGGTGGTGTCGACGAGCAGCACTTCGTTGCCCCAGCCGGTGAGCCTGGCGTGGACATGCCAGGCCTCACGGCACGCTTCGATGGCGACTCGTGCTGGTGGGCTGTCCGGGCCCAACAGGTCCTCGAGACGACCGATCGAGCTTACCGTGCGGCGCTCCAGCACCTGCTCATTGGCCACCTCACAATAAGCGATCTTCCTTGCTGCCAAATCTAGCGCTACCTTCCTCATGGCTGACCTCTCCTTATTGGCCCCTAAGGAGTGCACCTTCGAGTGCGTGGGGCTGTCATCGAGCGCTATCTTCGGTGGCGAGAGGTCGGCCACCTTTTTTTTCGGCCGGCGGCTGGCGAGGCGCTTGGCTCTCGAGCCGCTGCGCGATCGAGCTCGAGCTGCAGGCGCCGTGACAGCCGCCGCGCAGTCCCCGCTGCTTTCCTTGTGCTTTACCTTTGGCGAGGCGACACCTGCTTCGTTCGCCGCCTCATCCAATCTCCCCCGAGAACGCCCCCGCTTCCCTCCCGCCTCCGCCCCCGACC
>JAUVCD010000914.1 GCA_030590865.1 Myxococcales bacterium
CGGCGAGGTCTATGTTCTCAAAAAGGAAGAGGGTGGCCGTCACACGCCGTTCTTCACCAACTATCGTCCCCAGTTCTACATCCGCACCACCGACGTGACCGGCGCCTGCAATCTGCCCGAAGGCGTCAAGATGGTGATGCCTGGGGACAACATCACCATGGAAATCGAGCTCATTGCACCGGTTGCTCTCGAAGAGCAGATGCGGTTCGCCATCCGCGAGGGTGGTCGTACCGTCGGTGCCGGCGTCGTAACCAAGATTCTCGAGTAGGAGCCCAACGTGGACAGCACCAAGATCCGCATTCGCCTAAGGGCCTTCGACCACCAGCTGCTCGACAAGTCGACGAGTGACATCGTCGAGACTGCCAAGCGCACCGGTGCCCGAGTGGCCGGCCCCATCCCATTGCCCACCGAGATGCGGCGCTACACTGTGCTGCGGGGACCGCACGTCGACAAGAAGTCGCGCGAGCAGTTCGAAATCCGCACTCACAAGCGCCTCCTCGACATCATCGAGCCGACCCAGCAAACGCTTGACGCGTTGATGAAGCTCGATCTGTCTTCCGGCGTCGACGTCGAGATCAAGACCTGAGGGAGAAACCCATGAACGTCAAGGTTTACAACCTCGAGCGCAAGGCTGTCGGCGAGCTGGAACTGAGCGACGACGTCTTCGACACCGAGGTCAAAGAACACCTGCTCCACGAGGTGGTGACGGCGCAACGGGCGTCACGCCGACGGGGCACCCAGGCCACCAAGGAGCGCTCGGCAGTGGCGGGCACCGGCAAGAAGCTCTTCCGTCAGAAGGGCACCGGCCGAGCACGGCAAGGCGGCAATCGGGCGCCTCACCGAGTCGGAGGCGGGATGGCCCATGCCCTCTCACCTCGTGACTACAGCTACCGGCCGCCTCGCAAGGTACGGCTCGGTGCGCTGCGTAGCGCGCTGTCCCTTTTTGCCAAGGAGGGCCGCCTGCTGGTGGTCGACAAGCTCGAGCTTGCCGAGAAGAAGACCAAGGCACTCGCCCAGACGCTCGGCACCCTCCAGGTCGCCGAGAAGTCGCTGGTCGTCGATAGCGCTGCCAACGACAACCTCGTCTACTCGATTCGCAACATGCGAAAACACCAGTTCTTGCCGCCTGAGGGCGTCAACGTCTACGACCTGTTGCGCCACAAGCACCTAGTCGTCACCAAGGACGCAGCGAAAGCTCTCGAGGCGCGCTGCCTCAAGGTCTGAGGGTATGGTCATGCTAGCCGAAGACATCATCAAGCGTCCGATTCTGCTCACCGAGAAGGCCTCACGGCTGCGTGAGGATCACCATCAGGTGATCTTCGAGGTGGCCCTTAAGGCAAACAAGATCCAGATCAAAGACGCCGTTGAGAAGCTGTTTGGCGTCGGCGTTGTCGCCGTCAACACGTCCAACGTGCGAGGAAAGGAGCGCCGGATGGGCCGCGGCCACGGCAAGCTCCAGAACTGGAAGAAGGCTGTCGTTACCCTCAAAGAAGGTGATGACATCCAGTTCTACGACGAGGAGGCGGAGTAGTAGCCATGGGTATCAAGAAATTCAGGCCGACATCGCCGGCCCGTCGCTACTACACGGCCAGCGACTTCGAAGAAATCACCAAGAGTACGCCGGAGAAGAGCCTACTCGAGAAGAAGACGTCCACCGGTGGGCGCAACAACCGGGGCCGCACCACCTGTCGCTTCCGAGGCGGCGGGCACAAGCGGCGCTATCGCATCATCGATTTCAAGCGTCGCAAGATCGGCGTGCCGGCCAAGGTGGCGGGCATCGAATACGATCCCAACCGCTCGGCGCGGATCGCCTTGTTGCACTACGCTGACGGGGAGAAGAGCTACATCCTCGCCCCTGATGGACTCAAGGTCGGTAGCGAGATCATCTCGAGCAAGAAGGCGGACATTCTGCCGGGCAACAGCATGCGCCTGCGCCACATTCCGCCAGGGACCACCATCCACAACGTCGAGCTCCGCAAGGGCAAGGGCGGACAACTGGTTCGCTCCGCCGGCACCTCCGCTCAGCTGATGGCCAAAGATGGCGCCCACGCCCAGGTGCGGCTGCCGAGCGGTGAGATTCGGCGGGTCCACGTGGACTGCCGAGCCACCATCGGCCAGGTGTCCCACCATGAGCACGCCAACATCAGCCTAGGTAAAGCGGGTCGTAGCCGCTGGCTGGGTCGGCGCCCCCACAACCGTGGCGTCACCATGAACCCGGTAGACCACCCCATGGGTGGTGGTGAAGGCCGCTCGAGCGGTGGCCGCCATCCCTGCTCCCCCTGGGGTCAGCTGGCCAAGGGTCTCAAGACCCGAAAAAACAAGCGGACCGACAACATGATCATCCGTCGCCGGAAGAAGAAGTGAGGAACAAACTATGCCTCGCAGTGTAAAAAAAGGTCCGTTCGTCGACGGACACCTGATGACCAAAATCGAAGCAGCGATCGAGTCCACCGAGAAGAAGGCGATCCGGACTTGGTCACGCCGCTCGACGATTTGCCCCGAGTCCGTGGGCCTCACTTTCGCCGTTCACAACGGTCGCAAGTTCGTGCCGGTGTTCATCACCGAAAACATGGTAGGTCACAAGTTCGGCGAGTTCGCGCCGACCCGCACCTTCCACGGGCACGCTGGGGACAAGAAGGCACGAGTCCGCCGCTAGGGCGAGCGCTCGGTGCTCACTAGCGGAGCGCGTCCATCCGGGGCGCGCTCCGACGGGTTTCGTCAGGCCTGGGCTGAGACGGGTGCAGGTCAGTTCCGCACCCGTTTTCCCTGGGGGCTCACGCCTGCACAATGGCAATGATCGGCGACCATTGCTTTGGCCTGGCTGTGGGCCCGCCTGACGGCGCGTCTGAGGCCGATTCTCCCAGTAGCCATGGATTGGTTCCGTAGCACCGGGAACCAGATGCTCCCTCGGCAAACTCAGCCTCGAAGTGGTCCATGTGGGGACCGAGCGATGCGATCGAGAGCGCTCTCCAACGCGTCCAGGACCAGCGCGGCCTCGTCGCCACGCAGGTTT
>JAUVCD010000534.1 GCA_030590865.1 Myxococcales bacterium
CGGCGAGGTCTATGTTCTCAAAAAGGAAGAGGGTGGCCGTCACACGCCGTTCTTCACCAACTATCGTCCCCAGTTCTACATCCGCACCACCGACGTGACCGGCGCCTGCAATCTGCCCGAAGGCGTCAAGATGGTGATGCCCGGGGACAACATCACCATGGAAATCGAGCTCATTGCACCGGTTGCTCTCGAAGAGCAGATGCGGTTCGCCATCCGCGAGGGTGGTCGTACCGTCGGTGCCGGCGTCGTAACCAAGATTCTCGAGTAAGCCGAAACAGCCTCGGGCGCGTCCTTGCTCAGCAGAGCCGGGGCGCGCCAAGCCGCTAGGCTCGAGGCCCAGGGAGACCAACTAGGGGTATAGCTCAGCTGGTAGAGCAGCGGATTCCAAATCCGCAGGTCGGGAGTTCGAGTCTCTCTGCCCCTGCCGGAAACGCAAACAACCCTCGGTAGTCACACTATCCGTCCACCCGCGCGATCACCCGTCATGGTCAAAAAGAAGAAAACGACCAAGAAGCGGAAGCCCAAAGGGAAACTGCTGTCCGAAGCCTTGAACGAGAAGGCCGACGTTGCGCGCAATGAGGCGGGCGACGACGAGTCGGAGCCGGTGGCCGAGCCCTATCAGGAGGCCTCGATCGAGGCACCGCTTCAGAGCGAGCCGCCGCCCCGTTGGTCGGATGATGATGATGCGGCCGAGCTGTCGGACGACGACGACCGGTCTGCTCCCTCGGACGCTGACGGGGATGAGGACGACTACGAAGACGACTACGAGGACGATGCCGCCAGCGAGCAGCCCGCAGGGGCCGCTGGCTCATCGGACGATGACGAGTCGGACGATGACGAGTCGGACGATGACGAGTCGGACGACGACGAGTCGGACGACGACGAGTCGGACGACGACGACGACGAATGGGAAGACGACGACGATGATGCTGCCGCTCAGATGGGCCATCGCCGCTACGTCATCTCTGGCTTCTTCGCCCTGTGGATCGTGGTGGCCTACATCGCAGGCCAGACCTTGCAGGCGGCTTGGTCTTGGGTGGCCAGCAAAGACTGGGCTTTCGAGAAGCTCCCCCAGCTGGCGGCGGTTCCCCACGAGGGTGAGCTCATCAGTCGCTCATCAGTGTCCTTGGTGGTCGGCGGTATCATCGCTGGAGCCGTGGTGATCCACTACTACGTCAGGCCCGACATTCGCACTTGGGCCGACGAAGTGGCCGAAGAGCTCTCCAAAGTGAAGTGGCCAAACCGCAAGGAGATCGGCAACCACACCGTGGTGGTCATTGCGGCGACGCTCGTGCTTACCCTCTATCTAACCTTGCTCGATCGTTTCTGGGGCTTCGTGACGAACCTCATCTACTCCAGTGGAGCGTGACCGACACGGTTGCGAGTAAAGATGACTTCCGACAGCACATCTGACAGCACATCTGACAGCACATCCGACAGCGCATCTGACAGTGCAACTGACAGTGCAATGAAGTGGTACGCGGTGCATACCTACTCGGGATTCGAGGGCCGAGTCCGCGACTCACTTGTCCAGCGGATGGCGCAATACGATCTCGAGGACAAGTTCGGCGAGATCCTGCTGCCCAGTGAAACCACGACGGACACGATGGCTAGCGGGAAGACGCGGGTGCGCAACAAGGTCAGCCTGCCCGGCTATCTTTTCGTCGAGATGAGCATGAGTGAGCGTGCCTGGCATCTGGTGAAGGATACCCCCAGGGTTATTGGATTCATCGGCAATCAGACGCCCCGTGAGGTGCCCCTGGCGGAGATCGACAGCATGCGTCGCGGCATCGTCGAGGGCGCCGTCAAACCCAAGCCGCGGCTGAGCTTCATTATCGGTGAAGAGGTCCGGGTGCTCGATGGCGCCTTCGCCAACTTCACCGGCACCGTCGACGAGGTGAATGTCGACAAGCAGAAGCTCAAGGTGGTTGTTTCGATTTTTGGTCGTCCCACGAGCGTGGAGCTCGACTTCGGCACCGTCGAGAAACGGTGAGCATGAACGCAGTCTCTCTGAGCGCAGTCTAGGCAACAGCAATGAAGAAAGTAGTTGGCATAATCAAGCTCCAGCTTGCGGCTGGGAAGGCGAATCCGTCGCCGCCGGTGGGTCCGGCGTTGGGCCAGTACGGCGCCAACATCATGGCGTTCTGCAAGGACTTCAACTCCCGGACCGCCAAAGCGGGCGACATGATCATCCCGGTGGAGATCACGGTCTTTGCGGATCGGTCGTTCAGCTTCATCACCAAGACGCCGCCTGCATCGGTGCTCTTGAAGAAGGCAGCAGGGTTGCGCACGACCGGCAAGCCTGGTGCCGGCTCAGCGGAGCCGAACAAAATCAAGGTTGGGACGGTGAACCGAGGTCAGGTGCGAGAGATCGCAGAGCTCAAGCTCAAGGACCTCAACACGACCAACGTCGAATCGGCGATGCGCACTATCGAGGGCACGGCGCGCTCGATGGGGCTCATGGTCGAGGACTAACGAACAAGGCTCGAAGAACAGAGAATTGAGGATGGGATTGGGGTCAGTGGCCCTGGTTCTCTTCTCCCCTCCACACCACCGATAGGTGGCAGGCAGAAGCCGCTAGGAGGAACCATGGCAAATATACCATCAAAACGAACACGAACTCAGCGTGAGCAGTTCGATCGTCTGGAGAAGCTCTCGCTTCGAGAGGCTTGTGACCTGGTCAAGAAGGTCTCCAACGCCAAATTCGACGAGACCGTAGACATCGCTGTTCGACTGGGTGTGAATCCGCGACATGCCGACCAAATGGTCCGTGGCGCCGTCGTCCTGCCCCACGGCACCGGCCAAACCGTTCGGGTGGCCGTTTTCGCCAAAGGCGACAAGGCGAAGGAGGCCGAGGACGCAGGCGCAGACATCGTCGGCGATGTCGAATTAGTCGAGAAAGTCCAGGGAGGATTTCTGGAGTTTGACCGTGTCATTGCCTCGCCCGACATGATGGGACAGGTAGGCAAGCTCGGTCGGATTCTCGGCCCCCGGGGACTGATGCCCAACCCGAAGGTCGGGACCGTGACGCCCAACGTGGGTGCTGCGGTTCAGGAAGCCAAGGCTGGCAAGATTCAGTACCGCGTCGAGCGTGCTGGCATTGTCCATGCGCGCATCGGCAAAGTCTCTTTCGAGGCAGGCAAGCTCGAAGAGAACGCCCAGACGTTGATTGGTCAGCTGGTGCGGCAGAAGCCCGCCACGGCGAAGGGCACCTACCTGCGCAGCGTCACAATGTCATCCACCATGGGCCCCGGCGTTCGCATCGACCCCGCCCAGTTCTCCACCAAGCTGACGGAGGCATGACCGATGTTACGCGCTGAAAAACAGGCCCGAGTCGACCTCATCAAGGATCGCTTCACGCGAATGATCTCCGCGGTGTTCGTCGACTTCAAGGGACTCGACGTCGAGTCGGTCACTGCGCTACGCGACCAGCTGCGCGACGTTGGCGTCGAGTATCGGGTGGTCAAGAACACGCTCACCAAGCTGGCCATCAAAGACAACGATTGGGCCAGCGATCTGGACTCATCGCTGATTGGCATGACTGCCATCGCCTGGAGCTACGAAGAGCCTGGCGCAGCGGCCAAGGTGTTCAAGGCCTTCTCAGTTAAAAACAAGCACTTGAGGGTCAAAGCTGGTGTCATCGATGGCAAAGTGATCGACGCCGAGACGGTCGTCAATCAGCTGGCCACGATGCCTGGCCGGGATGAGTTGCGGGCCAAGCTGCTCGCCACCTTCCAGGCACCAGCCCAGCAGTTCGTGCGACAGCTCTCCGCCGCGCCGCAGAACTTCCTCTACCTGCTCAAGGCGAAGCAGGACGAGGGTGATGCAGCGTGAGCCCGCAACCAAAAATTACCGGAAAAACAACAAAACCAAGAGGTTGCGTGGAATTCTCTTCCACGCGCACGGATTTTGCATTATGCGGCGCATGATGCCCGTTTAGGAGTTAGGCCATGGCTGAAGTTACTAGTGAGCAAGTAGTTGATTATCTTTCGAATCTTCCTGTGATGAAGATGGCCGAGCTCATCACCGAGCTCGAGGACAAATGGGGCGTGAAGGCTGCCCCCGCCGCGGTGGCCGTGGCTGTCGGAGCAGGTGCCGGTGGCGGTGCCGAGGCAGCAGCGGAAGAGCAGACCGAGTTTGACGTCATCTTGACCGACATGGGCGCCAAGAAGATTCAGGTCATCAAGGCGATCCGCGAGATTACCGGGCTCGGTCTGAAGGAAGCCAAGGAGCTCGTCGAGAGCGCCCCCAAGCCCGTCAAAGAGCAGATCTCCAAGGAAGAGGCCGAAGAGGTCAAGAAGAAGCTGGAAGACGCCGGCGCGTCGGTCGACCTCAAGTAGCTGCCTGACCCGGCGCCCGTGCTCTTGGCGGTCGCTGGGTTCTGCGTGCTCGACCGATGTTCGGGGCGTGCCTTCGTTCGCCCTACCCGAGGATCACCCGGGACCCCGCAAGCTACATCGAGCTCCGTTCGCCCTAACGCGAGCTCCCCGTACACCGAGAATGACGCACCTCCAGCTTTTCCAGGTCGCTGGCCCAACGCCCTGGGGAACCCTGGTTCCAAGCTTTGCCATGCGTGATGGACGAAACCCGTCCGTCACCGTCCTGGTTATGGTGCGTCCATGACCCTGGCTCGTGGCGCGGGGTCATCCCGCACCGCCGGCCGATAGCCTCGTCGCGCTTCAGAGGAACCCTCAATGGCTCACCCCCAGATCCAAACGAACTTTCGGCTGCGCAAGAATCTCGGGACGGTCGGACGTCTCATCGACGTTCCGAACCTGATCGACATTCAGAAGAGCAGCTACGACAAGTTCCTGCAGATGAGCGTGCCCCCCAACGACCGCGACGATGTGGGTCTGCAGGGCGTGTTTCGGTCGGTGTTTCCCATCAAGGACTTCAACGGGACCAGCGAGCTGGTCTTCGTGTCCTACAATCTCGAGGCGCCCAAATACGACGTCGACGAATGTCGTCAGCGGGGTATGACCTTCGCGGCGCCGATCAAGGTCACGACCCAGTTGATGATCTACGACCAAGGCGAGGGCGGCGAGCGCCTGGTCCGGGACATCAAGGAGCAGGAGGTCTACTTCGGCGAGATTCCGTTGATGACCGAAACCGGCACCTTCGTCATCAACGGCACCGAGCGTGTGGTGGTGAGCCAGCTCCACCGCTCACCGGGCGTGTTCTTCGACCACGACAAGGGCAAGACGCACTCGAGCGGCAAGGTGCTGCATTCGGCGCGGGTGATCCCCTACCGCGGCTCGTGGCTCGACTTCGAGTTCGATCCGAAGAACCTCATCTACGTGCGCATCGACCGGCGTCGCAAGATGCACGCCACGGTGCTGCTCAGGGCGCTGGGCTTCGCCACTCAGGACCTGCTCAATTACTTCTACCAGACCGAGACGATCTATCTGGAGAAGGGGAACAAGTACTCCAAGAGCCTGGACATCCAGCTGCTCCCCGGCCAGCGCGCCACGCGGGACATCAAGCTCGACTCCAAGGTCATCGTCAAAAAGAACCAGAAGTTCACCCGCGGCGCGATCCGCAAGCTCAAGGACGCCAAGGTGGACCGGCTCCCCCTCGATGCTGAGGAGCTGACGGGCAAGGTCTCGGCCAACGACGTGGTCGATCCCGAGACCGGCGAGGTGTTGCTCGAGTGTAACGAAGAGGTGACTGAGGAGAAGCTGGAGGCTCTGCGTGAGGCCAGCGGCAAGTCCTTCGACGTGCTCTTCATCGACGGTCTCAACGTGGGCAGCTATCTGCGCGACACGTTGATGGCCGACAAGGTGATTACTCAAGAGGATGCGATCCTCGAGATCTACCGCCGTCTTCGGCCTGGTGATCCCCCCACCCTCGATACGGCGCGGCAACTGTTCCACAACCTGTTCTTCAATGAAGAACGCTACGACCTATCCCGAGTCGGTCGCCTCAAGCTCAACTACAAGTTCTACCGAGACCTGTCGGACGAGCAGCGGCCGGGCCTGGATGTCACGGTGCTCACCCCCCAGGACATCCTGGAGACGGTTCGGCACCTGATCGAGCTCAAGAACGGGCGCGGCTCGGTCGACGACATCGACCACCTCGGCAACCGCCGAGTGCGCGCGGTCGGCGAGCTGATGGAGAATCAGTACCGCGTCGGCCTAGTGCGGATGGAGCGGGCCATCAAAGAGCGGATGAGCATGTCGCAGGAAATCGACACGCTGATGCCTCACGACCTGATCAACTCCAAGCCGGTCAGTGCGGTGGTGAAGGAGTACTTCGGCAGCTCGCAGCTCTCCCAGTTCATGGATCAGACCAATCCGCTGAGCGAGGTCACCCACAAGCGACGTTTGTCGGCTCTGGGGCCGGGCGGGTTGACCCGGGAGCGAGCGGGCTTCGAGGTGCGGGACGTGCATGCCACCCACTACGGTCGCATCTGTCCTATCGAGACCCCTGAAGGTCCGAATATCGGCCTCATCGCCTCGCTGTCCACCTATGCCCGGGTCAACGAGTATGGCTTCGTCGAGACGCCTTACCGCAAGGTCAGCAAGGGCCGGGTCACCGAGGAGGTGCAGTGGTTCTCTGCTCTCGAAGAGGAGGACAACTACATCGCTCAGGCCACCGCCGACATCGACGGGCGGGGTAATTTCAAGGAGGCCGTGGTTTCGGCACGGTACAACGGCGACTTCCGGATCGTGCCGAACGAGACGATTCAGCTGATGGACGTGGCGCCTAGCCAAATGGTGTCCGTGGCCGCCGCACTGGTGCCCTTCTTGGAGCACGATGACGCCAACCGCGCCTTGATGGGCTC
>JAUVCD010001118.1 GCA_030590865.1 Myxococcales bacterium
GATCCAGGGAACAGATCGACGGGGTTACCAGAGCCGTAGCCGACTTACGGTTGTCGTAAGTCGGCAGGGCTCCCGCGCGGCGGGCGGAGCGAACGATCGGCCCCACCGAGCTGCGAGGCCGTTCGGTGCGGACATTCGCCGCAACGGACCGGCGTGGGGCACGCTGGCACGCATGTTGCGACGCGCGATCCCAAGGGCCCTCGGCAGCGACTAGGCCGGGAGCGCAAGAGACCATAATCCAGGGCGGGAGTTAGCCGGCAAGAGACCATGTGGGAACTGTTTGAGAAGGGCGGGGAGCTGATGTATCCCATCCTCGGCGCATCGATGTTTGGTCTTGCAGTGATCATCGAGCGATGGATCGTGATCAGCAGAACCAAGGTGCCGAGCGCGAAAGAGATGCGTGGCATCATCCAAGCCGCTCTTGCTGGCGAGAACGGCACGACCGGTGTGGGTGCCCTGCTCGACCAGAGCAACACGCCGGTGCATCAAGTGATGCGGGCGGTATGGCGGACGCCGGGTGACCACGTGGTTCGAGAGAAGGCTGCCGGTATCGTCGGGGATCAGGTGTTGCTCAAGCTCAACCGCCGGTTGTCCTGGCTCGCCGTGTTGGGGTCCTTGGTCCCGCTGATGGGACTATTGGGCACGGTGGTCGGGATGATCCGGGTATTCTCAAGGGTCGCCCAGGCTGGGGACGTGAGCGATATCACCTTGCTGGCCGGCGGCATCTGGGAGGCACTGCTCACCACGGCGGCGGGCTTGACGGTGTCCTTGCCCATCCTGTTTGCCTACCACTTCTTGCAAGGCAAGGTGGACCACGTGGCCCACGAGATGCGGCGCTGGGGCGAGGAGCTGATCGTCGTGATAGGCGGCCGCGCGCCGGCAGCGGTCAGCGAGACTGGGAAATCATGATTCGCTTCGCACAGCAGAAGAAGGCTGTCGCAGGGGATGTGAACCTGACCCCGATGATCGACATCATCTTCAATCTGCTGATCTTCTTCCTCATCATCGCCGTCATCTCGCAGAAGGGCTTGAACCTCACCCTTCCCAAGACCAGCACGGCCGAGAAGCGCCCCCCGAAGAGCCTGGAGATCACGGTGACCGATGATCGGCGCATCCTCTTCGACGGCGAGCAGGTGCCTGAGGCGCAGCTGGAACAAAGACTGCGGCTCGAGATGGATCGGGTCGAGACGGATCGAGCCGAGAGTATCGTGCTGAAGGCTGACGTGGACGCGCCTTTCGGCATGTTCGTCACGGTGATGGATACCGCTCGTCACGTTGGCCTGAAGAACCTCGTCATCGCGACCAAACGCAAGACCTCCTTGGAGCCGAGCCCATGAACGCCGAGTTTCTCTTCCGTATGGCCTTGACCGTCTCGGTGGGAGCCCACGTCACCGCCATGGCCGTCCGTGCCGATGGCAATGATGGCGAAGCTGAGTATCTGGTGCGCATCCCTGTGGTTCTCGAAGCCGAGCCGCAGCTCGAGCCACCGCCTGCGGTGGAGGCGCTTCCCAAAAAGGCGCCCGAGCCACGCCAACGGCCTGCGACGCTACCTCGCCG
>JAUVCD010000519.1 GCA_030590865.1 Myxococcales bacterium
CCGACCATCCTGATCGGCGTGATGAGCTCCGGCGGCGCGGCCTGGCCCGAGCCGCCCGCTTCACTCAGGAGCGTCAGGCTCGAGAGACGCTGGCGGTGTACCAAGCGGTGGCGCGCTCGGCCGCCGTGGCTCGCTGAGCCACCTCAAACACGGCACCCCTGGGACATGCCGGTCCCGCCCAGTGGACTAGGGAAGCATGTCGACGATGCAAGGCACGTCCATCCGGGCAGGGTCGGACGGCTCGGGGCCGCCAGTGGTGCCCAAGGTTCCGTCGTGGAGCCCCGTGGCATCCAACACCTGCTGGCCTGCTGACTCGTCGAAATGCCACAGCGCTATGGTCTGCGGATCGCTCACAAATGGTGCGGTCGGCGGCGTGAAGGTCGGTCCAACATAGCGAGGAACGCTGGAGATCCGCACTTCGTCCATCATGCCGTTGAAGAAGCCCTCAGGGGCGGCAGCGTTCGCTCCGATGTGCAGGTGACCGGCATAGTCGCCAATAACGCCCTGCGAGAGCGTGGCGGAAGAGCCGTCCTCGAGCACGCCGTTGAGGTAGAGGCGGATCGCGCTGCCGTCGAACACGGCAGCGACATGGGTCCAGGTGGCCTGCTGGATTTGGGTGAGAACCGAGCCACCATCGGCGTAGCTGATATTGCCAGAGAACATGCGGAAGGCGAGCGCCTTGTTGTTCATGTGCTCGAGCATGAAGCCGCTCTTGGTCTGGCCATCCTGGTGGTGGGACAGGATGGTCGCCCGAGCGGTGCTGCTCACGTAGACCCAAGCCTCGACGGTGAGCTGCGCTAGCCCGTCGAGCTGGGCGTGGTCGGGCACCCGGACTAGATCGCTGGTGCCGTCGAAGAGCAGGCCACGGCACGGCGGCGTGCCTCCGGCTCCGCCGGTCGTCGTCCCGCCACCGGTACCCCCAGCACCGCCCGTGGTGATCCCGCCACCGGTGCCGGTGGTGCCGCCAGCGCCGCCAGTCGTGGTGGCACCCTCTCCCCCTTGACCGCTACCGCCGACGCCACCGGCGCCGAACAGAAAGGAATCATCTCCACAGCCCGTGCTGGCACAGAGCGCCAGCACGGCGATGACCACCACAAGCGTCTTCATGGTCTCAGACAGGGGCATGACCCATTGAGAGTATCTGGCAAAGGGGGAAAGCAACAGCGACTGAAGCCGAGCCCGAGGCCGAGGCCAAGCCCGAGTCCGAGTCCGCGCCAGGCGGAAGGTCCGCTCGACCGTGCTGTCAGCGAGCCGCGATCGCCCTCAAGTCCCTGGTGCCACCCCGGAGGTCAGCTAGCTTTCTTCGCCAAACGCGAAGTTCCCCCCACGACCTCCGCGAGGTCGGCCCCTCAGCTTCGCTTTTGGCGAAGTTCCCCCCACGACATCCGGCGAGAGTGTCGCCTTGATCTCCAGCAGCTCGAATTCGAGGTCCGCGGCGGCGGGATCCATCCGCTACACTGGACCGCAGAGAGCACAGGGAGGACACCCATGAGACTCTGGCTGGCACTAGGAGCTGCACTGCTGGCGATGGCATGCAGCGAGGACGAGCAGCAACCTGTCACCACCAGCTCGAGCGGTGTGGGGGGCGGCGGCGGCTCGGGCGCCACCACCACGACGAGCTCTGGGGGTGGTGAGGGTGGGGCCGGCGCCTCCGGTGGCGCGGCACCGGCTCGACTGGAGCGAAGCGGCCGCTGGCTGCGCTACGACGGCGACTGGCTGTACATGGTGGGCATAGACATGCAGAGCTTGGTGACCGCCGCGGCCTGGAGCGACGGACCGGACGGCTATGACGGGGATTTCGTGGCCATCCTCGACGCGCTCCAGGCGGCGCGGGTCAACAAGGTCCGGCTGTGGGCCAACTCCTGGTTCATCACGCCCGACCGCCTCTTCGGCCAGCCCTTTGCGCGAGACAGCAACGACAAGTTCGACCTCGAGGCCTGGGACGACGCCTACTGGAGTCGCCTGCGGGACTTCGTCGCGGCGGCCCAGGATCGAACCATCATCGTCGAGTACTGTTTCTTCTCTCAGTACAACCACGCCGACATGGCCGATGGGTCGCGGCCGAGCAACTACTGGGCGGCAGCCAACAACGTCAACGGGGCCTTCAACCCCACCGACGGGACCCCGGGACTGCTCAACGAGTTCTACAAGGACGAGGGCGGCACCATCAATGGCAACAGCTTCTCCCACTACCAAGACCGGCTGATCGACAAGGCCATCGACGAGATCGGCAGCTACGGCAACGTGTTCTTCCTGGTCATGAACGAGCCGTTCACCGGCGATCCTGCGGCATTCTCTTGGATGCGCAATCGCGCACCGGTCATCAAGGCACGGGACGGGGGGATCCACTTGGCCGCGGTGGAGGTGGAGCCCGATCCAGGGTGGAGCTCCGGCGGCATCGAGGACGACCTGCCCGAGCTCTGGGACGAGTCGGACATCGACATCATCGGGGGCCACAGCTACGAGGCCAATCCGAACAGCCTGAGCGCCAAGCTGCACGGGGCCCAGAGCAAGGACAAGTGCCTGCACGACAACGAGGGCTTCGAGCTGCGCGGGGAGACGGCGCAGGCGACCCGCGAAGCCTGGGGCTGGGCCATGGCAGGTGGCTACTACAGCTTCTACACCCGCGACCGGGACTTCAACAAAGTGGGCGACGCCACTTGGCTGGACGTCATCCGGGTGGCCACCACCCTGCGTGACGTGTTCGAGTCGGTTCGCTTCTGGGAGCTTTCGGCGATCGATGGGAGCGGCGACGAGGTCGACGACTTGGTCAGCCAGGCCCCTGGCGGCAGCGGCTGGCAGGTGTTGGCCAATCCAGGCCAGCAATACGTCGTCTACACCTGGGGCAGCCCCACCGCCGATCCGCTCACCATCGAGCTACCTGCCGGTGATTACGACTATCAATGGCATAACGCACGCACCGGGGACACGGTCGGCTCGGGCACCGTGTCCGGCGCCTCGCCAGCGACCATCCCTTCGCCCCCACCCCAGGACTGGAGCGGGCCCTATGGCGTGACTGTCGTCGTGCGGCTTCAGTGAAGCGAGAGCTTGGACCACGATGAGCACCCCTGTCCCCGAGCAATCACTGAAAGGAACCAGGCATGGCGCTGAAAGGGCTTGATTGGGCACCGTGGTTGACTGTCGCGGCCATCAGCTGTGGCCCAGCCTCGCCGGCACCCCACTCAGGGGGCGAGGGTGTAGTGACCGTCGATGCGCAAGCCGGGGGCGTGCTACCGCCGGTGGTGGGCGCCGAGCCCGGCGCGCCGACCGCCAAGCCAGCACCCACCACCACGGCGCCGCCGGCGACCGGTCCGGCACGGCGCGCCGCAGCCCGTCGATTTGCCAGCGCGGGGATGGAGAAGCTCGAGGGGGGAGACGCGACCGGGGCGCTCCAGGATTTCGAGCAAGCCCATGCGCTGATCCCGGCGCCGACCCTGCTGCTCATGATCGGCCGAGCACAGCTGAAGCTCGGACGGATAGACGAGGCGGAACGGTCCTTCGAGCAGGTGCTCGCATCGCCCGTCGCTCTGGACGAGCCGGCGGTCTTCAAGCACGCGCGCCGCACGGCACAGTCGCAGCTCAACGACTTGCGGACGAGGTCCGCCAGCCCAGGGCCTCCCGGCCGGCCGCCATCACCGTCGACCAGCTCTGGACCAGGGCCAAAGGCCGCGCAGCCGCCGACCTCCAAAGGCGGCAAGGGACCCAAATGACGCTCAGGTCCACCTGATCGCCAGAAGCACATGAGGACCAGCAGACGGGGGCCGGCTTCTCCTGCCAGGGCAGGCTGGTGGTATCTCAAGGGGCGGGAGAGCTGTTCGTCGTCTGTGAGACCAACTTGGACAGTGCCCCGGCGTCGCTCCGAAACAGATCTAGATCGACGACGCCACCCGCGAAGCGCACGTTGCCCTTGTAGTGGAAGAATTGCCAGCCTTGCCACCCCCCAAAGCCGGGACGCTCGGTCGGTGTGACATTCGGATAGGCTGCCAGCCACAGCGGGTGATTGGCGAAACGCGACGTGTTGCAGAGGCACTCCTTCCACCAGTCACGGACGGTATAGACCATCGGCCTACGCTGGGTCCTCTCGTGGACCAGAGCGATCCACGTGGCGATGAGCTGCTCCCAGGTCCTGCAGTCGCGCTCGCAACAGGGGCTACTGCAGCCCGGGGTCTGCTCAGCATCGATGACCAGCGGGAGCTCGCCAAGATCGTCCCCCAGCTGGGTCAGGAACAGCCTGGCCTGCGCCGCGGCATCCTGTTTCGGCGAAAGGAAGTGAAAGGCGCCCCGCGGGATCTTGCACGCCTTGGCCATGCGCCAATTGGTCTCGAAGTCCTTCGCGGCCGAGAGTCCCAAGGAGGCTTGCAGAAACGCAAAGCGCAGCCCTGCTCGGTCGAGGGCGCGCCAAGGCGCGAGGGTCGAAGCATGAAACCCTTGCAGCTTTCGGTTGGTGGCGAGCGGCAAGGTCGTCCGTTTGGGATCCGGTGGGCTCAAGTCGCGACAGGTCTCAGCTTTGGAGACCGGCCCTGGCAGGGCCGCGGCCGTGGTGGACGATCCTGCCTTCCCCGCGGCGGTCAGGGGCGCCGAGGAGCTCGGGGGCACCGGCACAGGAGGGGCGGTCGTTGCGACGCTGCTTGGCTGGGGGGCCGGCGAGGGCGCCGGTTCACACCCCCCAGCGACCAGCAGCGCTGGCCACCAGAGCAAGAGCGATGGCCACCAGCGGGTCCGCCGAGCCGCGCTGAGCACACCGTGCATCTTTCGCTGAGTCGTCACCATCAGCGTCGTGGCTCACCACTCGGTCGGGAAGTAGTCCTTCAAGAATGCACCCCACATGTGTTTGCCGGTGAGGATGCCGTCGAAGATGGGATCGACGAGACGCGCGGCGCCGTCGACGATGTCGAGAGGAGGGTGAAAACCGTGCTCCCGCGTCTTGCGCTTGGCGAGCACGACCGGATCTTCATCGGTCACCCAGCCGGTGTCGACGCTGTTCATATGGATGCCGTCTTGCACGTAGTCCTTGGCCGACGTGCGCGTCATCATGTTGAGCGCAGCTTTGGCCATGTTGGTGTGCGGGTGCTTGTCGGTCTTGAGCCGGCGCGAGAACTGACCCTCCATCGCCGACACGTTGACGATGTGTTTGTCTGGGTTATCGCTGCGCAACATGATCGCTTTGAGTCGTGCGTTGAGGATGAACGGCGCGACGGCGTTGACCAACTGCACCTCGAGCAGTTCGACGGCCGACACCGCGGCAAGCGGCAAGCGCCAGCTGTTGATGCCACGAAGATCGATCTGCTGGCGATCGGCGTCGAGTTGGCCGGAAGGGAACAGATGGGTGCTTCGATCGAGATCTTCTTCCAGCAGCGCGAGCTGCGACAGCGCGGCCGGATCGCGTAGGCCTACCGCATTGGCGGCCGTCAGCAACGCTCCACGGGGCTCGCCTGCACCGATCTGCTTGAGTCCGCGCATCGACTCGTAGGCGTCGAGCAACCCCTGGGCCTTGGCGTCGAGCTGGGCCACGTCTTGGGTCTCCCCCGCCATCAAGGAGTCGTAGAAGCCGACCGGCCGGCGCACCGTCTGACACGCGTTGTTGATAATGAAGTCGAGCCGTCCCAAGTGATCGCCCATGAACTGGGCGAAGGCCTCGACACTCGGCGTGTGGCGCAGATCCAAGCCGAATACCTCGAGCCGGTCGGACCAGTCCGCGAAGTCGTCTTCCGAGGCGTAACGGGTTGCGGCGTCGCGGGGAAAACGGGTGGTCACGACCACGTGACAGCCACTGCGCAGCAGCATGAGCGCAGCTTGGAAGCCGATCTTCACCCGCGAGCCCGTCACGATAGCGACGCGGCCGTGCAGATCCGCCTTGGGCGTGCGCTTGCCCCAGTTGAGCTCGGCGCAGCTGGGGCACAGCGAGTCATAGAAGAAGTGCACCTCGCGGTACTTGGCTTTGCAGATGTAGCAATGCACCGCTCCTTCGAGCTGTGGTCCGTCTGGCTGTGTTCCATCCAATTGGGGCGGCGGCTCAGGCGGCCCCTGGCCAGCCTGAACCGCTGCGGCACCGATGAGGTTGGGGGTGACGCGACCGTTGCCAGTGCGGTCGACCAAGGCACCGTGCTGCCAGGGCGTGAAGATGCGCTGGCGACGGCTCTGACGGATCCCGGTCTGGTCGAGGATCTTGTTGTCCTTGATGCGCCGCTCGGCTTGGTAGCGTTCCCGCGCGGCATCCGCCAGCTCACGCTTGGCCCAAGGACCCGGGCGCGCCACTTGGCCGGCCGCCATCAGAAAGCGCTGACGCTCGGCGTAGGGGATCTCCGCCAAGGCCTCGTAGTCGTCCCGCAGCGCCTCGAGGAACGCGGTCGCCTCTGCGATCTGCTGAGCGAGATCGACGCGATCTACCTTGTCTTTGGGGTCCACGGCGCCGCATCGATAGCACGGTTTGGGAGGGTTACGCTGAACCAAACGGGCAGGCTCACGTAGTGGCCTCAGCAGACGCCGCGCGATGGTCGTCGAGACGGTCGCCTGGGAGAAGGGGTTCAGGCCAGGCTCGTCACCAGCACAGCTCGAGCGCCATGCCGCCACCCTGGGGACCCAGCCACGGCACCAGCTCGGCGCTGGCCCGAGGGGCTTCGGCCTGCTCGCTCGGGGCAACCAGAGCGATGGTGAGACCCAGGGCCACCAGACCAAGCCCCCCAAAGGTGAAGCCGTTGGCAAGGGATGCGTAGCGGTGAGCGGCGTCGGTTGCGTCTTGTCCTTCCGCTGTGAGGCAGGCGACCTCGCCTTCACCACAAAGCTCGTCCGCATCGCCCTCTGCCGAGAGGGCAAGCCCCCCGAAGATCAGGCCGACGACCGTGGCCGCGCCGCCGAAGCCGGCGACGAGCAAGCCTGCGGTGCGTTGGGCGCCTCCTGGGTCGGCGTCGCTGTCCGCCCTGGGCGGGGGCAGGACGGGCGCTGGGCCCGGCTGCGCTCGCGGGGATCCCGTAGGCGAGGCCGCGGTCGCCAGCGTGGGCGAGAGCCGGGGCACGGTGACCGTCTCGTGGTCCGCTT
>JAUVCD010000771.1 GCA_030590865.1 Myxococcales bacterium
CGCTGTTCAGTCTTTCGCTCCGCGGATCGAGGTTGAACGAGCCGACGAGCGCTTCTTTGCCATCCATGACCAAGAACTTGGCGTGCAAGGTGCCCTCGTCGAAGGGCGCTCCGGCCCATTCGTAGATTTCGAGCCCGGCTCCCTGTTTCGCTATGGAGCGCACGGCCTCTTCCTCGTTGACCTCGAGCAAGTATCGATAGGTGTATCGCGACACCATCGCCACCGGGCGGATGTCGTTCGTCTCGGGGCTGTTGGTGAGAATGACCACCCGGACGCCCCGTCGTGTCGCGCTCTTCAGGCGGTCGGCCAGGCCTCGGGAGGGGATGAAATAGGCGTTGGCGATCAAGACCGTCTTGGTGGCGCGGTCGATGAGGTTGTCGTAGGCCTGGCGGATATAGGTCTCCTTCATCCGCGGGCGGCTCTGGAGGAAGCGCGCCGTGAGGGGCACGAACTCGAGGCTAGCCTCTTTGGTGAGCACCTCGTCGATGGCATCGACCAGTGGCTGCCGCCGCCAGGAAGGGCGCTCGGCTCCGGCGATCTTCTTGAGCTTCTCTCCCGTGAGCTTCCAACTGTTGTCCGTGTTGAGCAGACTGGGTCGCTTCTCTTTGAGCTCCTTGAAGAAGGCGTAGTTCCGGTCGAAGACAGCGACCACATCTTCGATGATGGGGCCTCGCAGCATCACGTCCTGATCCGTCCAGCGGTTGATGGGCGCTGAATCCACTCGGAAGTACTCGTTGGCGAGGTTGAGGCCGCCGACGATGGCCCTGGCCGCCCCTTCGTCCTCACCATCGATGATCCACATCTTGTCGTGGAAGCGCTTGTTGGGCCGCAGTGGATCTCGAGGATCGATGTCGCCGCTCAGCCAATGAAGGTAGAGCGCCTCGTAGCCCTCCACCTCGATGCCGTGCCGCTTGAGGTCAAAGTACATCCACTGGGTGCGCCAATCGAGATTGGATGTGGCGTCCACGATGACTCGAACGTCGAGGCCCTCCTTCTTCTTCTTCTTCAGCAGCTCGGCGATGAACAGGCCCGACTCGTCGGCTCGGAAGATCAGCGCCTGGACCCTCACCGAGCGGCGGGCGCTCTCGAGGGTGGCGATGCGCGCCCTGAAGGCGTCTTGCCCAGTGCGTAAGATCGCGGCCTCTGAGGGTTGATGCGCTCCACCGCCGTCACCCTCGTTCCCCTCCGCACGCACCGGAAGCACGCCGCTACAGCCCACCTCTTTGTCGCGGCTACAGGCGAAGGCATAGCCGCTGTCGAAGAGCGTTGGCGTGGCCGAGCCGGTGGCCGCTGCCGAGCCGCTTGGCGTTCCACCGGTCGACCGGCGTTCCGAGCAGCCCTCACCGCAAGCGCCGGTGGTCAGCACCAGGGTCGCACATAACAGTATTAGCCGTGCCCAACCTCGGGCGGAGGGTAGGGAGGGTAGGAACAGCGCGCTTTGCCACCTTGCAGCCATGATCTCCAGCCTCATAGTCTCGCCAAGGTCGGGCCTGAAGGGCAACCGTGATATCTATTGGATGTGATGCGCCTTCAACCTCACCGGCTCAACCGGCTGGTCGTCGTTGTTTCGTTCCCGCTGCTGGCCTGGGCCTGTGGCAGCTCGGGTGATGAGGCGCCGGTGACCGGTGGCGGCGGGGGGACCGGCGCAGCAGGAGCGGGTGGTCTTGGCGGCTCGGGCGCCACCACCAGCACCGGTGGCGCGGGTGGCTTTGCTGGCGGTGGCCAAGGTGGACAGGGTGGACAGTGCCAGCCCCTTCCGCCCTGCAATGCGACTCCGCCCGATCCTGGTCCTGAGCAGCCGTGGATCCATACTTCCACGCCGCTATTGGTGACCTCCCAAGGCTCGGCGAATCATCGTGGCCGCGATCTCTTCCTCAATCCAGGGGATCCTCAATGGGTCATTGCCAAGTTCGCCTATGGGCTCCTGGACAAAGATCTGAAGGACGAAGCGGTAGACATCTACTTGCTCCGTGATTGCGGCAGCTCGTGGGAGCAGCTTGGCACTGGGCTCACGACCGATGACCCGCAGCACCCCACGGTTGAAGGCGTGGAGGACACCGGCGGCCGGATCTACTTCGAGATCCCTCAGGACAAGACGCTGGGGCTGGGACGGCATCGGCTACGGCTGGTCGTGCAGGGCGATCTGACGACCACCGAGCTATTCATCGAGGTCGTTCCACCTGACACCGTAGTCTTCGTCTCCGATGTGGACGGCACGCTGACCACCTACGAGTCCGAGGAGTTCGTGGTGCTCTTGACCGGCGAGCTATCGGAGGCCAACCCCAACTCCGTTCTGGCGCTGACCGCGCTGACCGACAAAGGCGTGCGCCCGTTCTACCTGACCGCCCGACCCGAGTGGCTCGTCGAACGCACTCGCGAGTTTCTGACGGTGCGCGGCTTCCCGCCGGGGATTGTCCACACGACCCAGTCCAAGATCGGTGCCCTTGGCGGCGAAGCGGTGACGTACAAGACCGGTGAGCTGTGGTGGGCGCTGGGCAAGGGCGTCGTCATCAGCTACGCCTTCGGAAACACCGAGAGTGACGGCGAGGCTTACCAAAACACGGGCATCCAGCCCCTCGATCACCGTATCTTCTTCCAGTTCGATGACCCGCTCGGTGGGCGGCGGATCGAAGATTACGGAGAGTTGCTCACCGAGTTGGCCGCCTTCGACGGCCCCTGTCCCTGAGCCATCGCAGCAACCATCTTGGCCTGGTTGCTCAGGACACCAGCCGGGAGCGCGCGGTGCGGGGCGCGCTGCGCTAGGGACGGGTGAGCGGCGCACCGAGCAGCGTTGCGTTGTGCTCGACGATGATGGCGTCGACCTCGGCGCCCACTGGGAGCTCGCCGATATCGGCGCGGAAGCCGGCATTGCCGGTGTGATGTAGGCGCTTCTCGAATAGATCAGCCCGTGGCTGGTCGGCCAGGACGGTCGCCACGGGCTCGCCGTCGACCTCGATGCGCACGAAAACGGGAGCGGCGTCACCGATGAGCTGAGCCCAGCCCCACACCTGACCATCGCGGTAGCCGCCGAGGACGCCTCGCGGCATCCCTTCGGTGCAACTACTCACCCCAAAGCGACCTTGGACGACGCAGGGCCCATTGGTGAGCGCGGCATCGCGATGGTCGATGAAGGCGTCGACTTCGGCTCCAGGATCGAGGGGACCGATGTCGGTCGAGAAGCCGGCGGCACCGGTGGCGTGCAGCCCCTTGTCGACCAGATCGTCTCGTGGCTGATCGGCGAGGAGCAGCGCGATCGGCTCGCCGTCGACCTCGATGCGCACGTGGACTGGCTCGGCGTCGCCGACGATCTGGGCCCAGCCCCAAACCCGGCCGCGCTCGTAACCGCCGAGAACGCCCCGCGGCGTGCCGGGTTTGACGGCGGTGGCGCGGGTTTCGTCGCCGATGCCATCGCCCGATAGCTCGTCGTCTTGCACAGCACAGGCGCTCAGGCCTGGGGCGAGCAGCACGGTGACCAAAGCCCAGCGGTGCACGAGTGACATGGTGTCCATAGTGCAGCCACCGCGCCATTCGTTCAAGCGTAACCGAGGGGCGCCGCACCGGCCGCCAGACCACCGGCGGCCATGGTGAGAGTCTCAGGGACCGAAAGTGACCGAGTTGATGGCCCGCACGCTGGCACCGGCTGGGTAGGCGTAAGAGGCGCACCAGTCGGTGCCCCAAACGGTGATGCCGAAGGGGCCACCCGAATAGGCTTCGTGGCGGCTGCCGGTGCACTGGCCCACGGGAATCATGCCCCGAATGAGATCGACGTGGGCGACTTCGTATTCGCCGTCTTGGCCGACGGGCTGCCAACCGGTCACGACGCCGAGGCAACCCACGGTGACGTTATGGAAAGCGCCTCCTTGCTGGCGGCGGGTGATCACCAAGTTGGTGGTGGCATAGGTGGGATCGGTGAAGAAGACATAGCGCTTGAGGAACTGCCAGGTGGGAAGGACGTTGACCCATTCCTCGTCGCCAATGCCGCAGCTTTGGTGGACACCAATGGGCTTGGGCATGGTTCCGTCTTGTTTCATGACTGCGGCGAAGATGCTGCCGGTCATGTACTGGGGGAGGGAGAAGGGATGGTCGC
>JAUVCD010000625.1 GCA_030590865.1 Myxococcales bacterium
GGGCGAGCTTGGTGACAGTGGGGATCGCCATCGTGGTGATCGCGGCAGTCGGTGCAGCAATAGTCCAAGGGGTCATCGTGCTGCCGCCGGAACAGCTCGCCACCTCGTTGCTTCCTGGGGCGTGGGTCGTTCACGCCTTGACCTTTGCAGGCATCACCGCCGGACTCATCGTGCCCATCCACTCGCTGAGCGCGAAGCTCACCCGGTCGGTGGCGGATCTGGAGGAATCCAATGGGCGGCTTCGCAAGGAAGTGGAGCGGCGGGAGCAAGCCGAACAGGCGCTGCGGGCCAGCGAACGGCGCTACCGGGGGATCTTCGAGTCCGCCTCGGTCGGCATTCTGGAAGAAGACCTGTCAGAGGTATGGACCGCCCTCCAAGAGTTGAAAGCGGAGGGCGTGGATGACCTTCGCGGCTACCTGCAAGACCATCCTGAGTTCGTGGAGCGGGCTGCCTCCCTCGTCAAGGTCCGGGACGTGAACCCTGCCACCATCGAGGTCTACGGGGCCCAATCAAAAGCTGATCTGCTCCCGTCCTTGGCTCCCATCTTCACCTCCGAATCCGACGACGGCCTTCGGGAGATGCTGATTGCCATCTTCGAGGGCCGCAAGGTCTTCAAGGGAGAGAGCGTCAACCGAACACTGAATGGCGACAGGATTCACGTGTTGGTCCACGCCGCCCTGCCCGAGACCCCGGAGGACAACGCCCTGGTGAGCGTGTTGGACATCACCGAGCGCCGGCGTCTGGAGGTGTCGCTGGCCGAAGCACAGAAGATGGAAGCCATCGGCACCCTGGCCGGCGGCATCGCCCACGACTTCAACAACATCCTGATGGGTATCGGTGGCTACGCCGCCCTTCTGTTGCGCCGCCTGAACCGCCTCAGCCCCCATCGTGGCCACCTGGAGAGCATCCAACAGATGGTCGACAGCGGCGCGTCCCTGACCGGCCGGCTGCTCGGCTTTGCCAGGGGGGGCAAGTACGACGTACAGACCACCGACCTGGGGGACCACTTGCAGCACTCAGTGTCATTGTTCGGCCGCACCAAGCAGGAGATCCAGACCCACCAGCGGCTGCAAGGGGACCTTTGGACCGTCGACGTCGACCAGTCGCAACTCGAACAGGTCATGCTGAATCTGTACATCAATGCCTGGCAAGCCATGCCTGACGGCGGCGATTTGCACGTCACAGCGGACAACGTCTCGCTGGACCTCGAGGCGGCGAGTGCCCGCGACCTGCGAGCTGGCGACTATGTGCGCATCACCGTCCAGGACACAGGCGTCGGGATGGATGCTCAAACCCGGGCGCGGGTGTTCGATCCTTTCTTCACCACCAAAGATCTCGGCCACGGCACCGGGCTCGGTCTGGCATCGGCCTATGGCATCATCAAGAATCACGGGGGGATGATTGAGGCAGAGAGCGTCCCTGGCGAAGGAGCAACCTTCTTGATCCACCTGCCCGCGTCGAAAAAGCCAGTGGCGACGCAAGATGACCTGACGCCAACTGCCGAGACCGGCCACGAAACCTTGCTGCTGGTGGACGACCAACCGGCGGTGCTCAAATCCACAGCACTGCTAGTCGAAGAGCTGGGCTACCGCGTGCTCACCGCCCAAAGTGGCGAGCAAGCCCTCGAGGTGTTTCACGCCCAGCAAGACGAGATAGCGCTGCTCATCGTCGACATGGTCATGCCTTCCATGAGCGGTGCCGAACTGGTCGAGCACGTCCGCGCCATATCCAGCAACGTGCGGATTCTGCTCTCGAGCGGCTATGCGCAGGATGCCCGAGCGGACGAGCTACTGCAGCGAGGGTGCAGCGGGTTCATCCAGAAGCCCTTCGGAATCGACGACTTCTCCCGCAAGCTCCGCGAGGTGCTCGACGGAACGTAGCGCCCCGGCCACTGTTTGCCGACGCCAGCCCATAGTGCTAGCAAAACGCGTGCAAACCGGTTCTTCGGTGGTCCCCGAGGTTGGCGATCCGGCCCGTTCGCCGGTCACCATTCCCGACCTGCTTGACGCCACACCGACACGTCGCATCGACGTCGAGGCGACGGACACAGCGCTCGTCTTTGCTTTCGCAGGCAGCACCTCAGGTGGCCTCTTCATCGACGCCCTCGATCGGGCCACTATGGTCCCCTCCACCTGGGAGCCTGAGGGCTATGTCGAGGATCTGTTCGTCAAGGCCTTCGTTCGCACCTGCTTGCAGCCAAACGTCGGCGGCCAGCACCCGGTCGTGGCGATGGATCATCTCGCCAATGTGCTCGCGGCCCCTCCTCGAGACGTCCACACCGTCAACTATCGGCGCGCCATCATCGCCGAGTTGATGGAGTCCCCTGCCCACCGGGCAGAGCTGGAACGCCTCTACGCCACCCTCAGTCGATTCCGCGTCTTGATCGAAGGCAGCTCTGCCGCCGATCAATGGAATCCGAACCAGCGCCAACTCGAGATCTTGACTCGCTTCAAGGAGGTGATCGAGATCATGACCCAGGGCTTCGCCACCGCCCAGTCGGGGCTCTCGCGTCTCAGCGCCTTCGGCCACAGGGTCCAAGCAAACGAGGCCTTCGGGGCGCTGGTCGATTTGCTGCGCTATGACGACCAGCTCGCCACGGTGAGCTTCAAGGTGAGAATCGGAGCGGACGGGCGGGTGCGAGACCTGGAGCTATTGTCGGTCGAGGAGAGCGACGAGAACCAGTTTGTCAGCTCACCCCTGCAACGTTGGAAGGCCAAGCTCGAGCTTCTCCTACGGGGGTTTCGTTTTGGTGATGGCGAGGTGATGACTCGTCTTCTCGATGCTGTCTTCGAGGGCGTGCGAAGCGAGCTGGTGGCCTTAGTACAGCTGCTCGGTGATCTCGAGTTCTACCTCGGCGCGCTGGGATTCTACGATCGCGCCCGCGCCGCTGGCCTGGCAGTCTGTTTACCTGTCCTCAACGCCCCCAGCGAGCCAAGGGAGCTTTTCGGCCTGTTCAATCCGCTGCTCTTGGCCAGCGGCGTGACGCCTGTTCCTTGCGACCTCACGACGGATCGACACAACACGACGGTGCTCATCACCGGCCCGAACTCAGGCGGCAAGACCAGGCTCCTGCAGGCCTTGGGCCTCGCCCAACTGCTGGCTCAATCGGGGCTCTACGTTCCCGCACGACAGGGAAAGATGGCATTATCTTCCGGGCTCTTGGTGTCGCTGATCCAGGAGACGCGGGTCGACCAAACCGAAGGTCGCTTGGGTCTCGAGCTGATGCGCATTCGCTCTCTCTTCGAGCGCCTACCTGCCGGCGCCATCGTCCTCCTCGACGAGCTCTGCTCGGGCACCAATCCTTCGGAGGGCGAGGAGATCTTCGAGCTCGTGCTCAGAATGCTCAGCCGGCTCAAACCGCAGGCCTTCATCACGACTCACTTCTTGCAGTTCGCGGCCCGCCTCCAACAGGAGCGTCAGATTGCTGATCTGCGGTTCTTGCAGGTGCTTCTCGGCCCTGACCAAGAGCCGACGTACCAATTCGGCGCTGGCGTTGCGAGCACGTCGTTGGCCGCTCAGGCGGCAGCCCGACTGGGGGTCACCGGGGATCAGCTGCTGGCGCTGATCGAGAGGAGAATAGCGACGGCGGACCCTCCAGAAGGCTGAGTCTGTGGGCACATTCCTCACCAACTCGAAGATGAGCCCCGAGCTTCGGGCGCGCATCGAAACGAGCCTTCGCGGTGGACGGAGCGCCTCGCGCTCTCGGCTCACGCCCTCCCTGCGAACAGCTCTCCGACTCGTCGCAGTGCTGGTAGTGGTCGGGAGCGTGGTCGCTCTCTTGCTCGACTGGCGACGCAGCCGACGGGAGCTCCAGAACGCCAAAGCGGCGCTGATCGATGAAGTAGAGCAGGCGCGCTCAGGCCTCGATCCGCCGGACAAGCCGTTGTGGTCCTCCGCCCAAGCTTGGCTCGCCGAGGCGTCGGGAACGACCCAAAGGGACTACGTCGATCCCCCGCTCAACAACCCGGTGACCCTCGCTGCGCTGCTCGAACAGCCGGCGGTTTACGTGCGTGGGTCCATCAGTGGCTTCGCTACTGTTTCAGGGTTTGAAAGGGCCGCGGCCGACTCGGGCAAGGACTCCTTTCTTGCCTGCCTCTTGCAGCCGCCCGCCTCGAGATCTGAGAAGGACCTGCTGCCGAAAGTCGAGGCGGCTTATCGCGGAGGGGCGGCTTCGAATCGCGAGACTCCACGAGTCCATCGTCTCCATGACGCCATCGTGGCGCAGCCATTCATCGAAGACGCCTGGTTGGATCAGGTAAGGAATGCGGGCAGTGTCCCGGAGGTCAATGACCTTCGCAAGAGCCTGGAGCAGGCCCAGCTCGAGCGCTCGGGGCAAGCCGTCCAGGCCAAGATCTTGATCTACCTGCTCGACGAGCCGAAAGAGCCCGGAACAGCGTCGGAGCTCGACGGTGCGAGCGACCACTTCGTCCGCTTCGGCATCGTGGACTTCAACGCCTCCCAGGTGGCTTTGAGACTGCGCCGGCGCATCGATCCGTCTTGGATCTCCAAGGCCAAGCGGGTCTATCTCGCACGGGGCCTCAACGCCTGCAGGCTCGCCTTCGATGTCCGTCAGGAGCTCGAAGCCGGAGACGGCGACTGATCGTCAACCTCGAAGTCTCAACGGCACGCTGCGCTACTTGCGCTGACTGACACGCCGGTAAATCTCCCGGCTAGGCCAGCCCGTTTCCAGCGAAAGGGCCCGGGCGATCTCCTTGGCGCGAGCCCCGCCCTTCAGCATGTCGGCGATGCGCCGATCCAGCTCTGGCTCATCCACTCGCGGATTCGGGTCGACGACATGAGGGCCGAGCACCACGGTCAGCTCGCCTTGCCAAGACCGCTCGGCCTGCTGCTCCTGCAGCTCGCTCAGGCTGCCACGCAACAACTCTTCGTGCACCTTGGTCAGCTCGCGCGCGATGACCGCCTGGCGGGCCGGCATCGCGCGCGCCAGAGCCGCCAGCGACGATGTCATCCGGGACGGCGCCTCGAAGATCACCGCGGTCTCTTCAGTTTGTCGGAGCAACTCGATGGCCTCACGTCGCTCATTCCCTTTGCGAGGCAGGAAACCCAAGAAGCGAAATCGGTCGGCGCCGAGCCCAGCGGCCGCCACGGCGGCGGTGACCGCACAGGGGCCCGGCAGTGGTGTGATCCGGGCTCCCTGACCGGCCGCCGCTGCAACCAGGGTGGCACTGGGGTCGCTCACCCCTGGGGTGCCGGCGTCGCTCACGAAGGCGAGCGTCTCGCCCAGCGCCAGCTGCTCGAGCCAACGTCCGACACCTCGAGACTCGACCGTTCGGTCCAGCCGCTCGACGGTCTTACCCTTGATGCCCAGGTGACTGAGGAGCTTCCGCGCTCGTCGAGTGTCTTCAGCGAGGATGCGGTCGGCATCACGCAGACCGGCCACGGCTCGCTCGGACAGGTCGGCGAGGTTGCCGATCGGCGTCGCGACCAAATAGAGGTGCCCCTGAGGGCTCATGGGTCAATCCTTACGCTAGCCGCCGACCATCTGCTGCGCTGCCGTCAGACGCCCAGATCGACCGCGTCACCTAGCTCGGCCTTGAGATACTCCCGCAGCTTGCCGGCCAGGCGCGCCTCGAGCTGCCGCACCCGCTCCCTCGACACGCCGAACTCGTC
>JAUVCD010000926.1 GCA_030590865.1 Myxococcales bacterium
GAGGGTCGAGTTCGAGGGTCGAGGTCGCGGGTCGAGGCCGAAGTCGAGTTCGAGTTCGCGGTCGAGTTCGCGTTCGCGTTCGCGTTCGAGTTCGCGTTCGAGTTCGCGTTCGCGTTCGAGTTCGAGTTCGCCTACCCGCGCCGATACATCGTCATCACGCAGGCGCCGCCCAGCCCTAGGTTGTGCTGCAGCGCGACCTTGGCCCCTTCGACCTGGCGCTTGTCCGCCTCACCGCGCAGCTGCCAGACCAGCTCGGCGCACTGAGCGACGCCGGTGGCGCCTAGCGGATGGCCCTTGGACAGCAGGCCGCCTGACGGATTCACCACGTATTTGCCGCCGTAAGTGTTGTCGTCTTCGACGATCATCTTCTCGGCGCCACCCTCCTCACAGAGGCCGATGGCTTCGTAAGTGAGCAGCTCATTCGAAGTGAAGCAGTCATGCACCTCGAGGACATCCACGTCCTCGGGGCCCAGGCCGGACTCCTCGTAGACCTGCTTGGCGCACATGCTGGCCATGTCCACGCCGATGACTTTGATCATGCTCTTGGGCTCGAAGCTCGACTCGGGATCGGTCGTCATGGCTTGGGCGGCAATGGTGACGGGCTTTTCGATCTTCTTCCGCTTGGCAAACTCCTCCGAGCAGAGCACCGCGGCGGCGGCACCGCAGGTGGGCGGGCAGCACTGGTACCGGGTGAGGGGATCGAAAATCTCAGGTGATGCCAGCACCTCCTCGACGGTGAGCAGGTCACGGAACACGGCGTGGGGATCGTTGGCCGCGTGCTTGCGGGCCTTCTCTGAGATCTTGGCGAAGGTCTCCCGCTTGGTGCCCCAACGCCAGCGGTACTCACGGGCCGCGCCGCCGAACCACTGAGCCGTGACGGGTCCTTGGGAGAAACCTTGCACGTCGTTCATCAGCTGCACGTGGGGATCCATCGGGTTGGGACGGTCGGCCCAGCGGGCGCCGAGGGCGCCACGCTCCATTTGCTCGAAGCCGACGGCCAGCACGCAGTCGGCAACGCCAGCCTGGATCGCTTGGCGGCCCAGCATCAGGGCGCTCGAGCCGGTGGTGCAGTTGTTGTTCACGTTGAAAATCGGAATGCCGGTGAGGCCGAGCTCGTAGAAGACTCGCTGACCGCAGGTGGACTCGCCGTAGACGTAGCCGGCATAGGCTTGCTTGACGTCGCCGTAGTCGATGCCGGCGTCAGCCAGCGCCCTTCTGGCCGCCGTCGACGCCATGACCAGGTAGTTGTCGCTTTTGCCGGGCTTGCCGAACTTGACCATCCCGACGCCGATGACCTTGACCGTGTTGCTCATGGTGTGCTCCTTCGTCTCCCCAGGTGCTCAGATCAGCTTCTTGAAGAACCCCAACCGGTGCGCGACGGAGGCGTCACCATCCACCCGCATGTTGCCGTGTTGGTACAGCCATTGGGCGGTCCGCTCACCCTTGACGAGGGCCACCAGATCCTCGTCCGAGATGGTGAGCGTACAGTCCGGCGCTTCGGTGGTGCCCTCGGTTACACGGCCCTGCTGGTCCTTCATCGTCAGTGTCCAGGCCCCATCCGGGTCGGTCACGTTGAGCTGAATCAGCGCCTGCACCTCGCTCAGCAGCTTGGGCTCTTTGGCCAGCCGCTGCTCGAGGGCGGTCATGATGGTAGGGGCCTGAGGCCCCGCGTCCGCCGTGGCTGTGGCCGTTGCCCCGGCGGTCGATACGCCTGCGGCCTTCAGCTTGGCGACTTGCTCTTTGGCCCATTCGGGATCGATCTTCTGCAGGAAGGTCAGCTTCTGTGAGGCCATGATGTTGCCGCCGATCTTGAGCTTGCCGCCGAAGTAGAGCTTCTGGGCGTCGGCCTTGCCGCTCGTCATGTCCATGAAGTCGGCGTCGCTGATGGTCAGGGTGCAGTCTGGCTTGGCCGTCTCGCCAGGGTCGACTGAGCCCTGGTCATTCTTGAGGTTGACCGTCCAAACCGAGTCGGGATCGGTGAGCTTGAACTGGTAGATCGTCTTGACCTGATCGAGCAGCTCGCTGTGCTCGGCCACATAGGCCTTGATGCCCAAGAACACGTCGCCGCTGGCAGGTTCGGCCGCGGTCGCCGGGGCGCTTGCCGAGCCGCCGCCGCCACCGCCACCGCCACCGCGGGCATTCATGGCGTCGATGACTAGCTGGGGCTCGAGCTTCTTGAGGAAGGTGAGCTTCTGGGAGGCCATGATGTCGCCGGCGATCTTGAGCTTGCCGCCGAAATAGAGCTTCTGCGGATCGGCCTTGCCGGTGCACATGTCCATGAAGTCGCTATCGCTCAGCTCGAGAGTGCAGTCCGGCTTGGTCCCCGCGCCCTCACTGACCGAGCCGCCATCGTTCTTCACGTCCACGGTCCAGAGGCTGTCCGGGGCGCTGAGCTTGAACTGGAAGACCTTGGCGATTTGGCCTGTCAGATCGGCGTTGGCGCCGAGATAGCTGCCGATGGCGCTGAAGATGTCGGCGCTGATCGGTTGGGCCGGTGCCGCCGCCGCCGGCTTGGCTGCCGCCTTGGCTGCCGCCGGTTGGGGCGCTGCCTTCGGCTTGGGTTTGGGGATCTCGTCGTAGAGCTCGACCGCCGCGTGGATGATCACGTCCTCGTCCCGCTCTTTGACTTTGCAGCGGAACACGATGCGGGTGTCCGTCTCCTTCCACATCTCGGTGACCAGCGTGTCACCAGGCAGGACCGTCTTGGCGAAGCGCACCTTGATGGACTTGAAATAGCGCGGGTCACCTTTCGAAAAGGCGTTGATCACGTGGCGAGCCGCGTAGCCATAGGCGCAGAGGCCGTGGAGGATGGGTTGGTCGTAGCCGAAGGCCTGAGCGAAGCTCGGATCGACGTGCAGCGGGTTCCAGTCACCGCTCAGTCGGTAGAGCAGCGCCTGGTTCTCGCCGATCTTCTCCTCGGTGACCTGGTCGG
>JAUVCD010000047.1 GCA_030590865.1 Myxococcales bacterium
GAGGGCGGCGCTCTCACAGGCCTGATAGACCGTTGGGATCGCGCCGCTGTCACCATAGTAGTCGCGCAGGAAGCGGATGACCTCGAGGTGCTTGTCGGTCAATCCTTCAGGCAGGTCCCAATCGTGAGCGATGGCGTGGGCGAAGGGCTCGTTCCAGTCGTCGAAGCATTCCAAGAACCCCAGGGTCGTGTTGCGGTACTTAGGCGGGGGAATGGGCTTGGTTTCGTAGGTGTGCCAGATGTTGTCCTCGAGCATGAACGCGTAGTTGATGCCCGCGATGCGGCAAGCGCCCCGGTGATACCCGGTCGGGAAGAGAGCCTTGAGTCGTCCGAGGCGCATCCTGTTATCGGCACAAGCGTGGACCAATAGCGGAACCGTCAGCTCGTCGAGGAACTTCTTTCGGAGGTAGCGAATGAAGCTCCAGTGCAGATCCGTGAGGCCACCGTGGATACCCTCCTGGCGGGCCATTCCCTCGGCAAAGGCTTCATTCCACTGTTCCGGCGGGTAAAGAAAGCCCTTGTCATCGAGCGAATAGCTGTGGTTGCCCCGGAAGGTGACGGTCTTTACGGGTGCAGGGGACGTCAAGACGGTTTCCTTTGAGTGCAGTCGCCCGAAGATGGTGGGCTATGGCGCGAATACGAAGGAGTTAACCCGTCGTGGTCGACTCCGTCAAGGCGAGCAATTTGCGCATTGTTGGAATACCGAGCGGCGGGTGCAGTAGTACCATCGGACCCGCGGCGGTGTCGCTCGATCCGCGACAGCCCGCCAGACGAAGGAGCGATCCATGACCCTGAGAGACCCACGGATGCCACGATTGCTTGGTGTGCTGTTATTGATGGTGGGCCTGGCCGCTGGCTGTCGAGACGGTGGCTCGCCCAAGTCGATGACCACGGCGGGCAGCGTGGCGGCCAGCGCCGA
Organism: Myxococcales bacterium; assembly: GCA_030590865.1. Lineage (GTDB taxonomy): Bacteria > Myxococcota_A > Polyangia > Polyangiales > Polyangiaceae > JAPYTK01. The sequence continues at coordinate 919 of JAUVCD010000047.1, forward strand.
CGGGAGCGCCAGCGTGAAGCTCGGGCCCAATAGCTCGCTCGTCGAGATAGCCAAGGCCTACGTGCTCTGGCTCGACGGAGAGAAATACGACAAGGCCTTCGCGCTTCACGACGAGGGGATGCAGCAGGCGGTGACCGAGAAGAAGCAGCGAGATGCCTGGAATGCGGTCGTCGGCAAATACGGTGCTTTCGAGTCTGTGCTGCGCACCAGTCAGGGGGAGATGAAGGGCTACCAAGTGGTGGTGGTCACCTGCAAGTTCGAGCAAGAAGAGCTCGGCATTCGGGTGGTGCTGAACAAGGATAAACAGGTCAGCGGCATGCAGTTCGTCGCGCCTGAGCCGGCTGGTGTCGCCAGCGGGTCGGCGACGGCGGCTGGTCCGCCCAGGCGACCGCAAACGCCCAAGCCCCCCCATCCCTACTTGGAGCGGGGGGTGCGGTACACCAACCCCACCGATGGCTCGCTGATCGTCGGCACGTTGACCCTGCCCAAGGGCGGCGGCCGGCACCCCGCGGCGCTGATGATTACCGGCTCAGGCGGCCAAGATCGGGATGAGACAATCTTTCATCACAAGCCCTTCCTGGTCATTGCCGACCACCTCACGCGCAAGGGCATCGCCGTGCTGCGAGTTGATGACCGGGGCGTCGGCAAGAGCACAGGCCAGGCGGCCAAGGCCACTGTCGAGACTCACGCAACGGACGTCTCCGTCGGGGTGGCCTTCCTGAGGAAACATCCGGATATTGATCGGACGCGGATCGGCCTCATCGGTCACAGCGAAGGGGGCATCATTGCGCCGCTGGTGGCCGCAGAAGACCAGGACATCGCCTTCATCGTGTCGCTGGCTGGCTCGGGAGTGAGCGGCCAGCAATTGGTGCCGATACAGGTGGGCCTGATGGCTCGGCGGCAGCTGAAGTTACCCGAGGAGGTGGTCGGCAAGATGGTCGCGGTGCAGCAGAAGATTATGAAGCTGGTGGCCAGCGGTGCCGGTGAGGCTGCCCTGCGGCCGGTGGTGAAGGAGGGGATCGAGCTGGGGTTGGCACAGGCGCCACCAGAACAGCCCAAGATGTCCAAGGAGCAGCTCGAGGCGGCTGTCGCGGATGGAGCCGCCAAGTTGTGCTCTCCCTGGTTCCGGTCCTTCACCAAGCTCAATCCTGCAGTGGCGTGGGGCAAAGTGCGCTGCCCGGTGCTGATTCTGGTGGGTGAGAAGGACAGCCAGGTTCCACCGGACGCGAACTTGCCGCCTTTGCGCAAAGCCCTGGCTGGCCATTCGGACGCTCGTTTCGAGCGGCGTGAGGGGCTGAATCACCTGTTCCAGCACGCGGAGACGGGTTTCGTCGACGAATACGCGACCATCGAGGAGACCTTCGATCCAGCCACCCTGGAGCTGATGTCGACCTGGCTGGCCGAGCGGGTGCTCAAAGCCAAGTAGCTCGGCTGGAGACCCATCCTCAGGGGGGCGGGGTTGCCGGTCCGCGTCGCTCCCTGGTGGGGGACGTGGGGCGCTGCGCAACCGTTGCGCAGCTCGGTGGCCTGGGGCTCAGCCAAGTGCGCAGCATTTGCGCACCGCGGCCTTTGGCTCGGCAGAAGCGGTGTAATGTCCAATAGAGACAGACTGGCATGGCGGTTGCGTTACCCACGGCACGGGGCGACCAGGCGTCGGGCGACCCATGGGTCGAGCAAGCCCGGCCGTGACCATTGGGCCCTAGGAGTCAACCATGAGTGACATGAGGATTGGGTGGACGGTCATCGTGGGTGCCGCATTGGTGCTGGTGGGGCAGGGCTGCGCCACCATGGACGATACGGTACTGCCTGAGGCGGATGGCCCGGCTAGTGCCGGGCGGATTGCGGACGGCCAGGGCAACGTGGCCGAGGATGCCAAGGGCGTCGGCGGCAACCCACAGGCTTGGCCGCGTCGCTGGGCCGGTCGCTATGCTGGCGGACCGAGCTTCGTGGATCGGGACGGTGACGGCGTTTGTGATTACGACCAGCCGCGCGCCGGTACCGGTGGTCCGGTTTGGGGTCGCGGGCAGGGTCGCGGGCTCGGCCAAGGGCGTGGCTACGGCCAAGGGCGTGGCTACGGCCAAGGTGCCGGCTACGGCCAAGGCGCCGGCTATGGCCAAGGGCGCGGTCAGGGTCGTTGGTTGGGGTGGGGGCGCGGTCAGGGACAAGGGCGTGGACCGGGCTGGGGTCGTGGCCTAGGACACCAGCGTGACTTTGTCGACCAAGATGGCGATGGTGTCTGCGACTATTTCGACGGCGATTAGATTCAGCCTCAATCTGGACCATGGTGAGGTTGAACCGAGCGCAGTTGAGCCGAGCGTCGTTGGGTGGAGTGAAATGCGTGCCCGCTGGACTCCGCCACACCGCTTGACCAAAGCTGGACTCCGCGCCGCTTTGGAGGGCTGGGCGTGAGGCTCCGCCCCAATCTGTTGCTCCTGCCGCTGGCGCTCTTGGCGGCCGGGCTGGTTACCTTGGTGGTGGTGCAGACCATCGGTGCCCTGGAGCAGGTGGACCGGGCCCAACAGGAAAAAGGTGAGACGCTGCAGCGTACCGTGATCAGCGCCATGCGTGGTGTGGTGCGCTACGGGCGGGACAAGGAAGAGCGCATCGAGGCGGTGCTGGAGGAGATCGCCAACGATCCGATGGTCTTGTCGGTGGCGATGGTCGACAGCACCGGTAACCCGGTCATCGCGAAAGGCGCCCCACTGGGGCGCGCCGGCGGACAAGAACCCGCCACGGTGCGAGCCGGCGGTAGCGATCTGCTGCGGCTGGTCGAGCCTTTCGAGCTGGGTTGGCAGCGTGGCCCCATGGGGACACCATGCAGCGCCGCTGAGGGCGGTTGCGGTGACTCCAGCGGTGGTGGACGAGGTCGCGCTGGCGCCGGTCAGCTGGGTAGGGTGTCGCCAGGGAGCTATCGGCTCATCCTGGTGCTCGACCAAGGGCCGGCCGCGCAAGTCAGCCGCCTCATTCTGGTCCAGGCCGTGGCTCTGTCTGCCATCATTCTGCTCGCCGCGGCGGTGGGTGGTCTGCTGATGCGCAGCATCCGACAACGTGGGCGGCTGTCTCGGCGGGTCGCAGTGGAGCAACACAAACGGGAGAGCCTCGAGTCGCTGCGCCTCCTGGCGGCGGGGCTGGCCCACGAGATCCGCAATCCCCTGGGGGCCATTCGTGGCTATGCGCAGCTGTTGCACGAACAGTCTGCCGACCAGGAGGCCAAGGCCAAGACAGGGGTGATGTTGAGCGAGCTGGATCGGGTCGGCGAACGGCTCGAGGAGTTTCTCGCCTTCGCCCGGGAGCGTCAGGTCAAGCTCGAGCCCCTGGATCTATCAGCCCTCGCAGGCGAGGTAGTGACGCTGCTCCAGCCTGATGCCGAGGCTGCAGGCATTGCGCTGTCCCGCGACCAAGGGGAGCGTCCTGTCCGCTGTCACGGGGACGCACGACAACTGAAGGAGCTGGTGCTCAACCTGGTGCTCAACGCCATCGAAGCCTGCTCGGAAGGCGATAGAGTGACCATCGCAGTGGCCACCGACAGTGACCCCATCGTGCTCACCGTGCTCGATTCTGGGAAGGGTATCGAGCTTGATGACCTGCCCCGGGTATTCGAGCCCTATTTCACCACTCGGGATAATGGCAGCGGGTTGGGGCTTGCCATCTCGAAGCGCATCGCGGAAAGTCACCGGGGCTCTCTCGAGGTCGACAGCACTCCCGGTGCCGGCACGACAGTGCGTCTGATGCTGCCCGTCAGTGGCTGATTGACGGTCCCACTAGAGCCGAGGATGGACCTGTGCAGTATGTGTTGATTGTCGATGACGAAGCGCCGTTTCGACACATGCTGGAGAGTGCTGTGGGGGCGCTGGGGGTCACCGCGAGGGGCGCCGCGAGTGGTGAGCAGGCGCTCGGGATGATGAGCGAAGCGGTGCCGGCGCTGGTGCTGCTCGATCTGCGCATGGGACCACGGTCCATTGATGGGCTGGCGACGCTGCGTAAGATTAGGTCTCAGTTTGGCGATCTGCCGGTGGCCATCATCAGCGGCTACGGCGACGTGCTGTCGGCAGTGACCGCCATGAAGCTGGGGGCCCTCGATTTTCTGGAGAAGCCGCTGGATCTCGAGGAGGTGCGCCGCATCGTCGGCGAGGTACTCGGTGAGGGGGAGGACCCCATCGTGCCTGGGGCGGCCGCGCCTTTGCCCTTCGGCGGCATCACGCCAATCGACCGGCGCTTTCAGGCTTGTCTGCAGCTGCTCGCGGCCGCTGCCGAATCCAGCGCTCCGGTGCTGATTAGCGGTGAGAGCGGCACGGGCAAAGAGGTCGCCGCCTCCTTTCTCCACACTCGGAGCCCCCGAGCGGACGGGCCCTTCGTCAAGGTCAACTGCGCGGCCATTCCGGCCTCGCTGCTCGAGTCCGAGATGTTTGGCCACGAGGCGGGAGCCTTCACCGGAGCCCAGCAGGCGACCGCCGGGCGCTTCGAGGCGGCCGATGGCGGCACCTTGCTGCTCGACGAGATCGCCGAGATGGATCCTGGCTTGCAGGCCAAGCTCCTGCGGGTGCTTCAGGAAAAAGAGCTCGAGCGCCTGGGCGGCACGACGACGCGCCCGGTCGATGTGCGCGTGGTGGCGACCACCAACCGAGACCTGCCGCAAGCCATTGCGGACCGGAGCTTCCGCGAGGATCTCTATTTTCGGCTCAACGTGTTCGAAGTGGCGTTACCGCCGCTGCGCGAGCACCGGGCCGACATCCTGCCGCTCGCCTGTCACTTCATCGAGCTGTACGGGGCCGGCAAGCGTCGCAAGCTGTCGGAAGAGGCTGAGCAACGGCTGCTGGCCTACCCGTTTCCAGGCAACGTGCGCGAGCTCGGCAACGCCGTCGAGCGAGCGGTCATCTTGGCCCGGGGTGGGGTTATCCATCCCGCTCACTTGCCGCCCACCATGACGACTCAGCCTGACGCCGAGCAGGTGACAGCCGCCGGCGAGGTTCGTTCGGGCACCACCGTTCACGACATGGAGCGTGAGCTAATCGTCAAGACTCTCGCCGACCATGACGGCAATCGCACCCATACCGCCAAAGCCCTCGGGTTGAGTCGCCGCACCTTGCTCTACAAGATCAAACGGTACCGCCTCGTCTAGCGACAGGTTTGAACGGCCGCCGCCGCCGCTGGTGACCGAGGCGGAGCGCAGTGACGAGGCCAGGTCGTGCACTCAGGTGCACGTAGGGTGTGCACCGAGGTGCACGACCTGGGGAGCTGACGGCGCGATATCGCGAGGTTAGGCCTGCTCGAGCGGACGTTGCTGACGGCACGGGGATTGCGAGGTTGGGCGGTGACCTGTCTCGCTCACGAGCCAGGTGCCAGGGATCCCCCTCGGCCAGATCCTGCGGTGCTCCAGGGCGGTGCAGGGCTGCAGCAGAAGCGACCAAAGTGCCGATGCTCGGACAACGCGAACTAGTCTGCCCCAGGGTCCTCAGTTGCCGATGCCAGCTGGGGTTGCAGCGGCAGCTCGATCTCGACCGTGGTCCCGCGGCCCTCCCGGCTCTCGAGGTGGAGCCTGCCACCGTGGGCTTCGACCACCCGGGCAATGAAAGCCAAGCCAAGGCCAGAGCCCTGCGGCTTGGTCGTGAAGAAGTCGTCGAGGGCTCGCTCCTTGGTGCGCACATCCATGCCCGTGCCGGTGTCTCGAATGCCAATCAGGACTCGATCGCCCCCTCGGTCACCCACCAGCTTGGTGCTCCCGTGCAGCTCCCCTCCTTGTGGCATGGCCTCCAGGGCATTGCGCACCAGATTGTCCAGGGCGTGTTCGAGCAGATCGCGGTCCGCCGAGCACACGGGCAGATCGGCAGCGAGCTCGGTTTCTGCTGTCACCCCTGCCTTGTTCGACAACAGGTGGGCGGTCAGCACGCCCTCGACCAGCTGGTTGACATCCAGCGGAGTGACCGCTGGCTCGACGCGACCCATCCGCTGGTAGTCTCCGATGACGCGCTCGAGATGGTCGGTGCGTTCGAGGATCATCTCGACGAAGCTCAGGTGGGGATCCATCGACCGCCCCTGGGCCTGCTCTTCTTGCAAGAACTGTGCGGCGCCCCGAATGGCCGCCAGGGGATTGCGGATGTCGTGGGCCATCTGGGCGGAGAAGCGACCAAGGGTGGCCAGATATTCGCTCCGAGTTCGCTGGGCCGACAGGGTGCGGGCCAACGGGCGCAGGGCGGCCACCAACAGCAGAATCACCACCGAGCTGCCGAAGACGAGCAAGGTGGTCTGGTCTTCGGCCCAGGTGAAGACGAAGAGTTGAGCGATGAGGGCGAAGAGGGCGAAGAGGGTGGCGGTGACGAAGGTGAGCGCTGTGACGCCCGCGAGGATGCGCGCCTTGAGCACCAGCGCGGCCACCAGCGTGGCAGAGGCCACGAAGGCGAAAGGCGACAAGCGCAGGGGGTTGCCGCTGGCGATGAGGAGCAGGTCGACCATGGCGCCGCCTACGCCGAGCAGCATGGCTCCGAAGAGCAGCCCGCAACGGGCTCGCTCTTCCGGTGTGCTCTGCCGGGCATGGCGCACCAAGAGGTAGCCCGCTGGTGCGAACCCTGGAACCAGTCCCGCCAGCATCAGCAAGGCCCAGCCGTCGCTGGCTGGGAAGTCGTGGAAGTCAGTGTTGATAAAGGGCGACAAAGTGGCGAGCGAGACTCCGACGAAGAAAACCGCGAAGAGGCGCAAAGGCCAGCGGAGCTTGCGGCGCATTCCGACGAAGGCGAGCAACAGGTCGAGGGTGGGAATGGCGGTGAGGGCCACCACGGCATAGGACAGCCAGTCCCAGTGAGGTCGCGAGGTGAGCGACCCGAGGGCATCGAGCCCGTGGTAGGCGAACAGTCCGACGCACATCAGGCTGAGGTGGATGGCCAGCGGATAATTCGCCCGACGAAACGCGGCCAGCAAGGCGATGGCGAGAAAGGCTACGGCCGAGGCAATGGTGAATGCGACCGCCGAGGACATCATCTTCGAATATGCATGAGCCCGGGGACGGATGCGAGCATAGGCGGCACAACCAACGACAGGGGCGGCTGGCTACGGCATGCTTGGCCTGCCGAGGAGGGCGAGCAGTGACAGGGTCGATGACTGCCAGGCGGACGAGGCTCTTGGGCCGGCCCGTGAGACGGGCGCTCGCGCTAGCTGGTCTCGGGTGTTGCCTCTGCACCGTGACCCCGGCACGAGCCGAGGACGAGCCCGACCCCAACCGCTGGGAGCCAGGGGTGCTTCCGGCCATCAATTATGACAGCGACATCGGTTTCGGTTTTGGCGCCATCGGCTCGCTGGCGCGCTTCGAAGAGGGGTTCAACCCCTATCGTTTTCACATGTTGGCGCAGCTGTTCATGAGCGCCAGCCAAGATGCTTCAGGCACTATCGGCATCCCCTTTCATGATCACTACGTCGAGCTGGACTTCCCGGGGCTGCTCGATGATCTGCTACGCCTCAACGCCAAGGTTGCCTTCGGCAAATTCACCAACACGGGCTATTACGGCCTAGGCAACGGCTCGGAAGCCCAATCGTTCAGCGACGCCGAGCTGGAGGGCAGTGAGGTCGCGCGGCGCTTCCACACCTACGGTCACGCCTATCCGTCGTTGCAGCTCAACGGGCGGTTCAAGCTCTTCGAGCAGCCCACCCGGACCGGCAAGCGTCGGCTCGAAGCGCTCACCGGGCTCGCGGCTGGCTACCACTGGGTCGACGTTTACGGCGACAGCCGGCTGGCCCAGGACATCGAGCTCCTGGAGTCGGAGACTGGTGATGGCAGGACGTTGAGCGAGCTGCTTCACGGGACCGAGGACCACGTCGCACTCGCTCTCAATCTGGGGCTGCTGTGGGACACCCGGGACCACGAGTTCGCCCCCAGCCGCGGGACCTTCACCGAGCTGTCGACTCGCATCTACCCGGGGGTGGACCAAGAGCTGCGCTACCTGGGCATCTATTTCGGGACCAGCTGGTTCGCGCCGATCATCGCCGAGCATCTGGTGGTGGCTGCTCGGGCTGTCGCCGACCTTCTGGTGGGTGATCCGCCGGTGTACGAGCTGAGCCAATATGGCGTGCTGGTACGGGACGCGGGGCCAGGCGGCTCGGGTTCGGTGCGCGGTGTTCCGCTGCGCCGGTACCACGGGAAGCTCAAGGCGCTGCTGAACTTCGAGCTGCGAGGCGCTTTTCCTTGGGTGACGATTTTCGGGGAGCGGATGCGCTTCGGCCTGGTCGGCTTTGCGGATGCCGGGCGAGTTTGGACGGATTGGGAGAGCCGTACCTTGGGGGGGGAGGACCTCGATGGCCCCTATTCGCCGTTCAAGGTCGGCGTGGGCGGCGGGGGGCGCTTTCAATGGGCTGAGACATTCATCCTGCGGGCTGACCTCGCCTATTCGCCAACCGACGAGACCATGGGCTTCTACATCGACATTGGCCATGTGTTCTAGCGGGGATTGCGACCGTTGCAGGTTGCTCGATCTCATCGCACCTGCGCCTGGGGCCCCCTGGACGGGCCTGGGAGATCGTCTCGTTGGTGCACGACTATGCCCCAACGTGGCCCTGGTCGTTGTAACCTCCGGTCCCATGACGGGGGAGCCGACAGGGAAAGTTCTGGTTGTGGAAGATGATGCAGCCATCGGTATCGTGCTGGTGGGTCTGCTGAGCCAGGGCGGGCTCGAGGCCCGCCACGTGTCATCTGCCGAGGTGGCCTTGAAAGAGCTTGCCTCGGGGGCCTATGACGTGGTGCTCACCGATCTCCAGATGCCGGGGATGGATGGCATGGCCTTGTTGCGCGAGCTGAAGCGGCGCTCCGAGGATCTGCCGGTGATCATGCTCACGGCCCACGGCAGCGTGCCGGTGGCGGTCGAGGCCATGAAGTCTGGGGCGGCTGAGTTCATGACCAAGCCCTTCGACCGGGACGAGGTGTTGTACACGGTGCGCAAGGCTCTCACCGCCCTGGCGCGGACCGCCAACGAGCCGCCGCGACTACACGACGAGAGGAGCTCGTTGCTCGGTGAGTCGGACCCGATGCGGGCTTGCAGTGAGCTGGTCGGAAGGGCAGCGCGCACCATGGCCACCGTGCTGTTGCGAGGTGAGAGCGGCACGGGCAAGGAAGTCGCTGCCCGAGCGATTCACGAGCAAGGGCTCCGCCGGGAGGGGCCTTTCGTGGTGGTCAACTGCGCCGCCTTGCCGGACCAGTTGCTCGAGAGCGAGCTGTTCGGCTACGAGAAGGGTGCCTTCACCGGCGCCATCTCTCGGAAGCCGGGTCGAGTCGAGCTCGCCACTGGGGGCACGCTTTTCCTCGACGAGATCGGTGACGTGAGCGGTGCGGTGCAGGTCAAACTGCTGAGGTTGCTTCAGGAGAAGGAGTATCAGCCTCTGGGATCGACCACCAACCACAAGGCTGACGTACGTCTATTGGCGGCGACTCACCGGGATCTGGAGACCATGATGGGAGCCGGCGAGTACCGGGAGGATTTGTTCTACCGGTTGAACGTCGTGCCCATCTGGATGCCCCCGCTGCGTGATCGGCGGAGTGATATTCCTGCTCTGGCCGAGGAGTTTTGCGAGAGGCTGGGGCGAGACAACCATCGACCTGGGTTGCGCCTGTCCAGGGGCGCGCTCGCCGTGCTCAGTGAGCAGCCCTGGCCGGGCAATGTGCGAGAGCTCCAGAACTTCGTGGAACGGCTGGTCGTGTTCAGTGACGGTGGGGTCATCGATGAGGCGGACGTCTCGCGGGAGCTCGAGCGTAGCGGTGGGCCCCGTAGCAGCCAGACCTCCGTGCCGGCTGGTGACGCCTCCCAGGGTGATGCGGCCAGCCTCGCCTCGCGGCGCAGTGCCGCCGAACGGCAAGCGGTGTTGGAGGCGTTGCGCCGAGCCGAGGGCAACCGCACCAAAGCAGCCCGGCTGTTGGGAGTCAGCCGGCGCACGCTCTACAACCGTCTCAGCGAGATGGGCCCGCTCGACCTCTGAGCTCTGCAGGTCACAAGCGGACCGCCAGCGATGCAGAAGGGCCCCAGAAACCCTGGGCGTCACCTTGATAGAGCCACCGTGGTCCGGCGCGGACTTCGAAGCGACCGAGGGCTACGCCGAGCTGCCAGCGGGCGTCGAGGAGCACCGGGCCGACCTCGAAAATGCTGAACATGGCGGACGAATAGGCGGTTAGCGGCTCGGTGGGATAGAAGCGCAGCTCGGCGCCAGCATTAAACGCCGGGGTCCAGGCGTCACCGTGCAGCGCCAGGGCGCCGAACCAGCCGTAGAGCTCGATGGTTTCCACGAAGGGACCCAGGATGTTGCTGCCCAAGTGGCCGGTGAAGATGTCGAGCTGGTCGTGGGCCCCGGTCTCCTCGACCTGCTCGTAGAGGCGCTCCCAGCTGGCGTGGATCAACACCATGCCCGCCCAAAATGTGCCGGCAAGCTCGTGGCCCATGATCCAGGACTGGTTGAAGGCTCGAAAGCCAGAGCCCTGCAGCTCGAAATAGCGCACCCGTCGGCGGTCGACGTCGGCATAGGTGACGTCGCTGGTGAGGGCTGGAAAGGCCTCGGACCGTGATCCGCTGGGCTCCACGTAGAGCCCACGTGGGTGGTAGGGCGTGGTGCTGAGCCGGTGGGAGGGGTGGAAGCAGGCAAAGACGAAAGGGGGCAACATGCAGGGAAGAATGAGGGCTAGGCGGGCGTCGGCAGCGTCGCCGTCGTGGCCCGAGCCGCCATCGTAGTCCCGGTCGTCATCGCTGCCGTCCCACGGGTCGGAGCTATCGTCATTGCTGTCGCTCGACGACGATGAGTCGTCATCGTCATCCCGGTCGCGGCTCGGCGACGGGGCCGGGCGATGGGCCTGCTCGAAGCGATCGAGTGCTCCTCCGGCCTGGGCCTGGGCGGGCCATAGAAACGTCCCGCTGGCGATCACCATGACCCAGCCTGCTCGTGTTCCTGCTCTACGTCTCATGCGCCTCACCGGTGGTGTGAAGGCGCTCCTCCCTGTCACCCGCTTGTAGTCTGACATCTGAGTCAACCCGTGCAAGGACCGCCGGCCAGTCAGCGCCAGGCCATCTGCTGCCGCTCCATCCGGTGCTTCTGGCTCAGCCGCGGCTTGGCCCACCGCTCAGGCGGCAAACGCAGAGCTGTTTCGAGCTGCGGGAGCCGAAGCTGCGGCCCGTGTAGTCGCCGAGCTTGCGCTCGATGGTGAAGCCGCTGTGCTGGAGCAGCCCGTCGAGCTCCTGGGGGAAGAAGACCCTCATATCGATCTCGTCGACCCTGGCGTCCGGCTGCCCACCGATCTGGTACCGCCAGGTGACTCGATTAATCTGGGTTGCCGGATCGTAGGTATTGCGCTCCGTCATCACGACCCGCTGCTGGCGATGAGGATCGTGGTAGTCGAGGATGACGTCCTCACGCTGGGGATCGACGGCCAGCGACTTCGGGTCGGGGTTGAAGGTGTCCAGGATGAAGCGTGATTCGGCGGTCATGTGGCGTCGCGCCGCAGCGAAACAGGCGTCGATGCTCTCCAGATCGAGCAGGTGGTTGGCGGCGTTGTAAGGCAAGATGATGAGCGCCAGCGATCGCTGCAGCGCAAAGTCACGATAGTCACCGGCGAGCAAGGTGACGTCGAGCTTCGCCATCTCAGCTTTCGCTCGTGCTTGGTCGAGCAGGGCGGGCGCGTTGTCGATGCCGATGGTCTCGACGCCGGTGGCTGCGATGGGCAAGCACAGCCGCCCGGTGCCACAGCCCAGCTCGAGTACCGGTCCGCCCTGTTGCTCCACTTGGCGGAGATAGAAGGGGAGATCCGCTGGAGCCGTCATTTGGGCCAGCAGGTCGTAGTGCTGTGCGTCCTGATAGATCGACGGGATCGGAGCAGCGGGGAGGGGAGGCTTCATGACCCTTGGTGACCACCTCTAACACAGCCGCCGGATCGCGCCTCCGGTCGCGGCGGCGGTTGCTGGTGATAGGCTGGGCCTTGAAGGTGCCTGCGCCCAGGAGTCCATCGATGAAACATCACTCAGCTTCCTCGCCAATGTTGCGGCTCGTCGCGACACTCGTCTTGGCCGTCTGCGCGACTCTCTCGGTCACTGCTCAGTCTGCGACTCTTTATGTCGATGCCACCTTGTCGGCTGATTGTCTGGGCAACTACGACGTCGCTGCTCGCGCTTGCGGCGGCGGTAGCGAGCAGGCCTATGCCACGCTGGCCGCTGCAGCGGCGGATACCCAGCCTGGTGACGAGGTGCGGCTTCGCGAGGGGACCTTCGGAAATCCGCTGAGCCCGTCAGTGTCCGGCACCGCGACGGACCCCATTACCTTCAAGAGCCACGACGGAGAGACGGCCACTTTGAGTGGGATCAGCAGCCCGGCCATTCAAGTGATCAACCAGTCCTACCTGGTCATTGAAGGGCTGGCGGTGCACGACGTGTTGGGTTGGGGGCGGCTCGAGGGCGCGACGCAGGTGGTGATTCGGAACAATCAGTTCACCCAAGCCACGGCGACGGGCACGACCGGTGGGCTCAAGCTGGTCCAGAGCGATCACAACCGGATCGTCGACAATAGGTTCGAGGACGGCAACGACAACGTCGTCGTCCAAGAGTCGGACCACAATCTATTGGAGGGGAACCGTTTCATCAAAGGGAGGCACAGTCTGCTGAGTGTTCGTTGTGGCAACACCAACATGTTTCGGGGCAACTCATTCCACAATGCTGACCAGAAGGCGGTGGAGATCTACGACTGCGAAGGGGTGAGCGACGCGCCCTTCCTCCTCGACGCCACCAAGCGGAATTTCTTCGATGGCAACGTGTTCGAGCACACCATGGCCTCCACCGAGAGCCATCGCTACAACGGTATCCAATACGCCGGTCAGGATGGCGTGGTGCGCCGGAACGTCTTCTACGACAACCTGGGCGGCGGCCTTCATTTTCAGGTGTATTCGGACGAGGCGTTGGTCAACAACGGGCACCGGGCTTACCACAATACGTTCCACGCCAACCGCTGCTTCGGGCTCGGTGCTTCCGGGGCAGCGACCTCGAGCGAGTACTTCGGGTCGGTCGTCAAGAATTGCCTACTTTACGAGAATACGGACTGCGACGGGCAGCCGCCGCAGGTCGATATTGGCAATCCTGAAGCCGTCGTGCTCGACAGCAACGCCCAGGTCGATACGCCGCCGCTGTTCGTCGATGCCGCCGGGCGGGACTACCGACTGACCGAGCCGAGTCCGATGGTCGATCTGGCGGCCTTTCTGACCGAAACGGTGGGGGCGGGTAGCGGCACCGACATCCCGGTCGCTGATGCGAGATATTTCTACGACGGCAATCAGATCGAGGGCGAGCTGGGTGACCTCATCCAGCTGCAAGGCCAGACTGAAACGGTGCGGGTCACCGCGGTCGACGTTGCGGGCAAGGTGGTGACCGTCGAGGAGGCGCTGAGCTGGGATGATCAGCAGGGCGTTTCGCTGGCCTATACCGGAAGTGCTCCCGACATGGGGGCCTTCGAGCTCGGCTTGGCCCAAGGGGGCGGGGGCGCTGGGGTTGGGGGCGCGAGCTCTGGCACGGGTGGGAGTTCAGCGGGCGGCACGGGAGGCGCGCCGAGTGGCTCGTCGTCCGGTGACGATGGGGATGACGGCGGCTGCGGTTGTCGACAGGCCCCGGCGCGAGGCGGTTCGCCGATCTGGCTGCTGGCCGGTCTCCTGGTGGCGGCGGTTCAGCTCCGTCGCCGGACGACCGGTGCTCTGGGCACAGGCCTCGAGCACTGAGGGGCTGCTCATTCGCTAGCGGGGGCGAGGCTGAAGCGTACGGCACAGCGTTCGGCGGCGATGGCGGCCTCATCGTCCGGACCGCCGTTGAGCCAGTGCACCATCACGTCGGGCTCCCATGGGTAGGTCTGGTCGTTCATCAGGATCCGGCCATCGGCGGCGGCGCGGGTGATCTCGTCCAGCGGCGCCTGCTTGAAGTCCCGTAGCATCGCCTCGAAGCGGCCCTGCCGGGCTGGGTCGACGAAGCGACAGCCGTGTCGGACCGTGTAGGCCGTGTGGTACCAGGCGGGGCGAAAGGCCACGCCGGACATGTTCAGCCGCCGCGCCATCTGGAGCAGGAGCTCGCTGGCTTCACGGGCCAGGCCCAGCCCCGGGTGGTCCTGACCAGGCAGCAGCGGCCGGTCGGGACCAGGTTGCAGCTTCGGGTTCTGAAGCGCCAACCACTCGACGTAAAGCAGGTGCTGGCCGTCGAGCTCGAGCCGCTCGACGACGCACTCCACCAGCAGCTGGGCGTCGGGCTCACGGCCCGACAGCACCCGGATACGGCCGCCTTTGCCCCGCCGGTCGATGAGCACGCGGAGGTCGTCGAAGCCCAGGCGCTGCAGATGGCCGGTGATGCCATAACGCGCCAGACCATGCTCGATTCCCGCGGCGGTGTAGTACCCCATCAGCCGGTCGCTGGCGGCCGGCGATCCGCCGAGGTCGGCGAGCACGTCGTCCAGGGTCAGCTCCGTGCTGGCGCCTAGCGCTTGGGGCTCGAGGGTCGCCGCGGTGCGGGCGAAGCGCTCGTGCAGGGCGTCGTAGTCTTCGACGGGCTCATCAGAGCCCAGCGACACGGCCATTGCCGTGCCGGCCAGGACCTTCCAAGCGTCGTGGTGGTAGCCTCCACCAGGGAGCCAGACCGTGGGGCTGGTCGCGAGCGCCTCGGCGACGGTCAAGTCCCGTTGGCGGGCGCCTGCCAAGGTGAGCCCGAGCCTGCCCAGCTGATCGCCGGCGATTACGTCACCGCCGCTGATGACGAAGGCCAGGCCGGCCGGTGGCATCCGGTCGAGCAAGGCAGTGAGGGCCTCGAGGTACTCTCCGTCACCGGTCTTATCGGGCAGCACCGTCTCGTCGGCGCCGACCACACCGCCCCAGTCCACGCCGGAGAGCGAGCCAATCCAGACCGCCGGGTCGTCGCGGAGGCAAGCGGCTGTCCCGTCTGGCGGGTGGGCGTCGAAATCGAGCACCACGATGCGGTCGCTGAAGCCCTCGCCACGAAGCACGGCGATGGCGACTGCGATGTCGTTGGCCGGACTGAGGGCGTTGCCTCCCTCTGGAGCGGCGTGATGGAAACCTCCCAGGAGGTTTAGGCCATGTTGGTGCTGCTCCAGGCTCTCACGGGCGGCAGCCAGGGTTGCGCCACAGGCCAGTCGAATGGTGCGCAACACCTCGCCGACCTGTAACGCCGCTGGCGGGACGTTATAGAGGGCTGCAAGCTCCTCAGGGTCGGCGAGTGAATCGAGCCACTCGGTGCTGTGGACCAGGGCGAGCTGGTCGTAGGCAATGGCGTGGGCGTTGCGGATCTGGGAAGGGACGACGAACTCATGGTCCAGCAGGTAACCGACCACGTAGTCCGCCCGTCGGCTGATCGCGCTAGTGATCAGGGGAATGGTAGGGATTGGCGGACGGTAGCGGCGGTCATACCAAATGGGCAGCGGCCGGCCTCGCAACCAGCGGACGACTCGTCGACTGATGCCGCGGAGGCTCATCGCCGACTTCTATCGTGAGTGTGACTGGCCGTCATAAGTCCATGCGCGCCTCGGGCGTGATGTACTACAACAGATCCAACTGCAAGGAGGAACGGTGAGTCGCTTCAACTGCATCATCATGGGCGCTGCTGGTCGAGACTTCCACGACTTCCAGACATTCTTTCGGGACCATTCGGACTTTCGGGTGTGCTGTTTCACCGCCCACCAGATCCCCTTCATCGACCAGCGTAGTTTCCCCAAGGAGCTTGCTGGCGAAGGGTACGATAAGGACATTCCGATCTACTTGGAGGCAGAGCTCGAGGAGCTCATCGAGCGATTCGATGTCGACTTCGTCTTCTTGTCCTATAGCGATTTGGCTCACGAGGACGTGATGCATCGGGCCAGCCGCGTGCAGGCGGCAGGTCCCAGTTTCTGCCTCTTGGGGCGAAAGCATACCCAGCTGCCTTCCAACCTGCCGGTCGTGTCGGTGACGGCCGTGCGCACCGGCTGCGGCAAGAGCCCAGTGTGCCAGGCCCTGGTCCAACACCTGAGCGCTCAGGGCAAACGAGTCGGCGTCGTCCGCCATCCGATGCCCTATGGCGATTTGCGCAAGCAACGGGTGCAGCGTTTTGCAGACCTGGCAGATCTGGACAAGCACGATTGCACCATCGAGGAACGGGAGGAGTATCAGCCCTACCTCGAGCTGGGTTTGCAGCTCTTTGCCGGTGTCGATTATGCGGCGATATTCGAAGCCGCGGCCAAGGACAACGAGGTGCTGTTCTGGGATGGCGGCAACAACGATTTCTCCTTTGTCCGTCCTGATCTTTCGATCGTTTTGGTCGATGCGCTGCGTCCAGGACACGAGGTCAGCTTCTACCCTGGGGAGACGAATCTCCGCGCCGCTGACGTGGTGGTGATCACCAAGGTCGACGGGGCCAAGCCGGAGGACCTCGAGCAAATCCGCCAGCGGGTGGCGAGCCACGCGCCTAAGGCGAAGGTCATCGAGGCCATTTTGCGCGTCGAGCCGGACAAGCCCGAGTCCATCAAAGGCAAGCGAGTGCTGGTGGTCGAGGACGGACCGACCACCACCCATGGCGGAATGCCTACTGGAGCGGGCTACGTCGCCGCCACTCGCGAAGGGGCGGCTGAGATCATCGATCCGCGACCTTTCGCCACCGGCACGATGGCCCAGGCTTTCGTGGACTACCCCCACATCGGCCCCGTCTTACCCGCCCTGGGCTATTCGGACGAGCAGCTCGCCGAGCTCACGGCTACGATTACTGCGGCCAAGGCCGACGTGGTGGTGGACGCCAGCCCGGCCCGGGTGGTGGCCATGCTCGACCTGGACGTCAAGCTTGTCACCGTGCGCTACGTCTTCGAGCAGCGCACCGGCACGCCCCTGCAAGACCTGGTCGACCGTTTTCTGGCGGCTGCCGCGACTCGCTAGCTCGTTGGGACCCCAAGCAGCTTGGCTCGGGCCGGCCGGGTCGCCGCCGTTGCGTGGTGTAGCGCCAGCTGTCCGCGGGCGCGCTGCAGGTTGTGCTCGCCCCGGGTCGCGTAGCGCTCCGAGCTCCAGCCGAAATAGCTCTCATTCAAAGCGTCGGCCGCGAACCGGGCGGCCAGCTCCAAGCAGATCCACTCGACGCCGAAGAGCAACCCGCGCCGCTCTGTCCGGTCGAGCTGGTGGCCCCCATGTTGCCGGTACCCTTGCCACGACGCTTCGAAGATCGGCAGGTCGAAGTGGGCCTCGGTGTCATCCTCACCCGCCTGGTTGCACCACGAGCGCCAGGCATCACCAAGCTCGTGAGCCAGGGTCATGGGACCGAGGGTGTCGAGATCGATGAGGCAGATGGCCTGGTCGGACGCCGGTGGCTCGGGGCCGGCGAAGAGCAGGTTGTTGAGCTTGAGATCGCCGTGGCCTACCTGTTTGGCGAGGTCCGGCAGGGGCGGAAGTCTTTCGCTCGCCGCCATGATGTCTGCTGCCAGCGGCGCCACCGCGCCTTGGAGGCGGTGAGCGGGGTGCAGGGCTAGCGCCTCAGTCAGCCTGCGCAGGTGCCCATCGGTGTCGTGAACCCCTTGTCGTAGGCCCAAAAAGGCGTGATCGAGACCCGCCAGGGCGCTGTGGAAACGGGCCACCAGAGCGCCGCCCGCGCGAGCTTGATCGACCGACTGGACGACGTCGAAGCTGGTGCCCTGCATGTGGGTCATCAGCCGCCAGATGCCGTCTTGACCCAGATCGGCCCAGGGGTGGCCAGCCTGCGTTCTCTGCAGCACCGGCGTGGTGAGCCCCGCCTGTTGCAGCCGTTCGGTCACTGCTTGGATGTTGTGATGGATGGCTGGATCGAAGATCGGGTTGACCCGCTGAAGCACCCACGGGTGCTGGGCTGAAGCCACCTGGTAGGTCTGGTTGATGAGCCCCCGTCCCAAGCGGGTGACCTCGACCTGCGCACTGGCGTCATCCTGCTCGAGGAAGCAGTCCAACGCTCGTCGGGCGACGGCCTCTCCGATGCCTGCGTCTCCGATGCCTGCGTCGGCCACGAGTAGCACCCTGAGTGATCCTCGTCGGGCAAGCAAGGACCGCCCCAGCGGGGGGCCATCAGAGCAGGCGACTCCCCTTGCCTCGCGGCGGGTCAGCGGTTCTCGAAGCGAATCACCAAGGCGGTACTGTTGTCGCGGCCCCCAGCGTCGTTGGCGAAGTCGATGAGCAGCTGGGCGACTGCTTGGGGATCTTCGCTCAGCTGCAGCACTTCGAGGATTACTTCGTCCTCGAGCATGCGGTTGATGCCATCAGAGCACAGCAGGAAGATGTCGCCAGCCAAGGCCTCGGTGGTCAGCATGTCGATCTCGACGCTCTCCTTCGAGCCGAGCGCCCGGGTGATGGCATGGGCGGACAGGCCAGCGAGCGCCTGTCGGGTGATGGTCGGATGGTCGAGCAGCGCCTGGGCCCGTAGTGAGTGGTCTCGGGTGAGCACCTCGATCTCACCATCCCTCAGTCGGTAGCAGCGACTGTCGCCGACATGTCCGATGTGGATCTCCGTTGAGCCCGGGGGCCGGTGGGCTGCCACCACCGTGCTGTTCATTCGCTGGTGGGCTGTCCGGGTGTGTGCGGTCCGGTATACGTCGTCGTTGGCTTTTCGGATGGCTGCGCTGAGCCGTTGGGCAGGTGGCTTGAGGGTGAGATCGAACAGGGCCCGGTACTTCTCAGGCCAGTCGTCTTGCTCGGTCGACTCGAAGAAGTTGCACATCGAGTGGGCGGTCAGTGCGCTGGCGACCTCGCCGGCGTTGAGGCCTCCGACACCATCGGCCACCACGTAGAGCCCGAGCTTCGGGCGCATGATCAAGAAGTCCTCGTTGAGCTTGCGCCGCCTTCCAGGATGGGTTGCCCCCCCCGCACGGGCGTGGGCGGGTTCCCTTTTTCTGGCCGCTTCCATGACGCCACAATCTTACTGGTCCGGGCACGGGCTGGGGCACTCCAAAATGATGCTAGGGCAGTGCAAAATGATTGGTGGTGCTGTGCGGTCCCGATGTCGCACGCTGTGAGAGACTGCGGTCGGGACGTCGCATTCCTGACCTGGTGGCGGTCCTTTGCGCGCCGTGATTTCAATAACTTGGTCTGTAAGCATGGGTTGGCACAGTCGCTGCGGCTGGGGAGGGAGACAGCCGAGGACGCCCACCAGGAGCAAGTGCCATGACCAGAATTTCTGGTATCACCATCGCCAGTGACCTCACCCACACCTACGGGGCCATCGACTCTTGGCGACTTCTTTGATCGTCGCTCCGACAGCTTCCCTTCGTTCGCCACGGCCGTCCCGCTCCGAGAGCCTCCCCCTCTCGGACAGGGCGGCCGCGAGCCATTTTGCGGTCTGGCCGAGGGCTCAGTCGATCAGTCAATCGGCACCGCCAGCCGCAAGCCGAGGCTGCCGCGCAGCTCGTGCTCAGAGCGACCCACGAGGGGCTCGTCGCTGAAGCGATAGTCGGTCTCCAGGACACTCGACACCGGTAGATCGTTGATGGCGAAGAGCAGGACCTCGTAGCTGAGCGAGGCGGTCACCAGCGAGCTCCAACCCAGGTCAACCTGGAGCCTATGGGCCGCGCCCAGCTGTGTGTGCACGGCGTGATGGCCGTCTGAGGTCTCGTGATGGAAGGTGAACGAGCCGCTCGTGAACGGCGCGATCAAATGCTGAGCTTCGCCGGCCTGGGCGGTCGGCGTGTCGACCAGCCACAGGTCATAGCGCGGGCCGACTCCCAGCTGAGCGTAGGAGCGCAAGCGGCGCTGTCGCCAGAGGTCGAGCACCACTTCGCTGCGAATGGCCCCGATCTCGGCGGAGAACCCCCTGGGCAGCTCGCGGTAGTCGATCTGCCCGACCGTCGTCTCGACACCGATGTTGAGGGGGAAGGGGATTGTCTTCGGTGGATTGGTAGGCAGGACCAGCCCTCCGTCTTGTGCCCAACGCACCAGGCGCCCGCGATAGGCGGTGGCCAGCAGGCGCGGCTCGGTGCCCCGGCGGAGGTCCACTTTGGCCCAGAGCGCCTGGTGATAGAGCTTCCACACGATCAGTCCTTGCTCGAAGTCCAGCTGGTGGCGGTAGCGGACGCCGACCTCGAGATAGCCACTGGCGAGCTCGGGCTCGCCGGACAGATCACTGCGCGGCCCGTAGCCACCGCCCAGGAGGATGCGGCGTCCTGGGTCGAAGCCAGTGCGGAATGATCGACCCTCAGCATCCTCGGTCCAATGGTGCTGGGGATCGGCATCGTCCGCGGCGGCCGGGGCGCCTGGCAGCACGACCGCCGCGAGCGCTAGCATCGCGACCGCAAGCTTCACGGTCAGCGCTCCTCTTGGACTCGTTCGCGGTCGTCCTGGCTAGGTGGGGGGGCCCAGAAGTTGATCCGTAGCCCCGCCCCGCCACCAATCTCCCAACCCGCCGCTTCGGGCAGAACATCGTTTCGGTAGCCGCCATCGGCAGACAGTCTGAAGGTGACCGGCTGGTCGTTGATCGCGAGCCAGATGACCTCGTAGGCGAGGCTGTTGATGAAACGGTGCACTAGCTGCGGCGGGTTCGCATCGGTCTTCCAGACCAAGGGTGCCTGGTAGCCGGTTGACGCCGTGAGGCGGTGCATGCCCCCCTCATCGAAGATGACATCTGCTTCCAGCGCGCTCAGAGGCGTCAACGCCAGCCGGTGGTTCACCTCGCCCCCTCGCAGGTAGAGATCGTCGAAGGCGCCGCCCAGCCGGAGCCTGAAGAAGCTCGCCAGATCTGCGCTGTGCCAGAGATCTAGCGTGGTCCCTGCCGCGACGAATCGGAGGTGGGTCTCGTCGACGCTGTCGCGAGGCCGGTGCTCGACTCCCATGACGTCGGTCCACCAGCCAACGTTCAGATACAGGTCGTGCCGCGCAGGATCGGGCCAGAAGGTGGTCATCCGCACGAAGGGCGTCTCCGACTCGTGGCTCGTGTCGAAGCGAAACAGCGTCGCGTCCACGGACAGAGGGTTGAGGGCTACCTCGCCGACCAGGGCTCGGAAGCGGTACCGGGAGCGGGTGTCGTAGCTCAAGACTTCGCCCCGGATACCGGTCTCGATGACTGCTCGACCGAGTTGCTCGCGACCCCGAGGCGCGTAAGAAGGCGTCCATCGACCTCCCAGCCAGACTCGGCGGTTCATGTCGAACTCGGTTTGAAACACCCGGCCCGAGGCGTCGCGGGTCCAGCCTGGCGGCGTCTCGGCGATGGCAGGAACGAAGGTCATGCCATGCTTGACCAGCGCCTCGAAGCGATGGTTCGGCTCCGGCTCCTCACAGGTCTTCAACCGGTCCAGCGGCCGGCACTCTTCGTCCTGGCTATCGCCGAAGCAGCCGCGGTGAAACAGGCACACTTTGGTCTTGGTGTCGCACTGGGCGAAGATCGCCGAGCCCTTGCCGTCGAAGAGACACCAAACAGGCTTGTCCCAGTCGAGGGCCTGCAGGTCCTCTGACGGCTCCTTCTGGGCGACAGCGGTGCCCATCTGCACCAGCAAACAGACTGTTGCTGCCCCCATCGCCACCGGTCGCGCTGGTCGTCGAGCCATGCACACCTCCTGCTGTGGCGCTCGCTGCGCCCACTGCTGCAGGGCGGTCGCAACCCACGTGCCACCGCAGGATTTCGACGTTTGGGCGTGCAAGCCCGCGAGATCGGGCGCCCCCGTACTGACCAGAGCCGCGCAGCGGCTGGCGCAGCGAACCGGTTGACGCACCCATCCGGGATGTTCGCTTCGCGGCTCAGGTCTGGGAGGAGACCTTTCCCCAGGTGCGGCAGCGAGGTTATGATGGCGCCCAAGGAGCTCTCGACTGTCGGCATGCCGGGGTGTGAGAGCTAGTCGCACACAACGGAGGGTGGGGACTGCTCGGCTCGACGGAGGACCGTGACCCACAAGATCGACACGATCGACCATTCCGCACTGGCCGAAGTTGCTGGCCGCTGGCTGGAAGCCCTGACCCTCGGGTCTGCGGAAGTCGTGGCGCTCTTCGACCCGCGGGGCGGGCTCCGATTCTTGGGCTCCAACACGGCGGTTCGTGCGCTACTTGGCTGCGACGTGATGGCGCTTCGAGGCGGCGACCCAATGGCTCTGGTGCATCCCTCGGACCGGGACCGCCTGGTGCGCGCTTTCCGCGAGGTGGCCAGCCAGGCCGGCGCCCAGCAGACCGTCGAGTACCGGGTCAGGCACCAGCGAGGTGAGTACGTCCGCCTGCGCTCTATAGCGGTGAATCGGCTTGCCGACTCGGTGGTGGGGTCGGTCGTGGTGCATACCAGCTCAGTGATGGCGAGCGGTTTGCCTGGGGAGGAACGCGACCCGGTGACCCACCTTCTGAACCGGGCGTCGTTCACCGAGGTCGTCGAGAAGGCGGTCCAGCGGACGAAATCGGACCAGACCTATGGGTTCTCGGTGCTCGTCTGCGAGCTGGCGCGCCTCAAGATGCTGATTGGCAGCTACGGCCAGGACGTGGTCGATCAGCTGTACCTCGAGGTGGCCAAGCGACTGATCGCGTTGCTTCGGCCGGAGGATTCGCTGGCCCAGTTCGGTGGCGGTGAGTTTGCCATCCTGCTCGACGGGGTTTGCGCGAAGCGCCAAGCCGCCAAGATCGCTGACCGTATCCAGAAGACGGTCGAGATGGCCTATACGCTCGATGGCCACGAGATCACCACGGCTGCGATTGTGGGCATCGCGACCAGCGAGCGAACCTACGAGCAAGCCGAGCATGTGATGCGCGATGCGGCGCTAGCCGCCAACCGTGCTCGCCGGCTCACCCGTAAGCGTCGCGCCGTTTTTCAAACCCAGATGCGGGTCGAGGACACTCGCTTCATGTCGACGGTGGCCGCCTTGCACGGCGCGCTGAAGGCCGATCAGTTCCGGCTGCACTACCAGCCGATCGTCGAGCTCGGGACCCGTGGGCTGGTTGGATTCGAGGCCCTCTTGCGGTGGGCGCGCCCCGACGAGGGGCTCATCCCACCGGATCAGTTCATTCCCATCGCCGAGGAAACGGGCATCATCGTTCAGATCGGCGAATGGGTGCTTCGCGAGGCGACCCGGCAAATGGCGCATTGGAACCGGACACTGTGCATCGGAGAGCCCCTGCATGTG
>JAUVCD010000603.1 GCA_030590865.1 Myxococcales bacterium
GCGGAGACGGTCACGGCTACGGCACTCAGGTCCACCATTCGCGGTTCACCGAACACGGGCCCGAGCGGCGCTCGTCGTATGCCCCGTCGGACGCGAGGAGTGGTCGAGGGATGGGGGGCGGGGGCTGGAGTGGATACGTGAGGCAACGCTGCTACGGCCGCAGCCAAGAGAAGATCCAGCGGTGTGGAGAGCAACCACATCCCCGGCGACCAGGCGCGCGAAGCGCGACTTCGGAGCCACCGGCGTGACGTCCGCCCCCCGGGACGTCAACGGGGCGCCGCAGAAGGCAACCCCGGTCGGGCCGAACCAAGCCACGGAAGCCCCAGACCCCCATCCCTCGACCGCGACGGTCGTTCTACCCTCGCCCCAGATTCGCGCCCCGTGACCGGCCGGTCGATTCGCCTGTGCCGGACTGCTAGCTGGGATCAGCCCAGCCCGGTTGGGCGGTGGTGCTGTCTTCGAAGAGCCAGACGCGTTGGTCGGCGTTGATGGGGCCGGGGTAGAGCACCGTGTTTCCGCCGGGGAAGACCACCTCGATCTGGTCGATGCTGGTGGCGTCGCCGAGGCCGAAGTGGAGGTAGAGCGAGTCCTGGCCACCTTTGCCGCTGCCCCCTTGCACGTGACGAATCCGGGTGGTGGTGCCGGTGGTGACCTTGACGGTGGCGCCCAGGGCAGCGCGGTTGGCTGTTACGCCCACGGCGCGAGCCTGTAGCCAGTGCCCCTTGTCCGCTGTCGACAGCGTGTTTTCGAAGAGCACGTCGGCGAACAGATCCATGTCACCGTCGTTGTCGAAGTCTGCCGCTGCGGCGCCCCACCCATTCTCGGTGGTGATCCCGGCGTGGTAGGCGTCGAGCACGAAGGTGCCATCACCGTTGCCCCAGTAAAAGTCGCTGGGGCGCCCGTTGTAGATGCAGGTGATGGCCAAATCGAGCGCGCCATCTTGATCGATGTCGGCCAGCACCGGGACCGAATGGGTCTCCTGATAGCGCAACCCGTTGTCGCTGTTCGGGGTCAGCCAATCGCCAGCGTTGTCGGCGTAGATGCCCGACCCGTCGTTGATCAGGATCTGGGTCTTGTCCGAAAAGTCGAAGAACCGCGGGTGGGCGAGGTTGGCGGCCACGTGGTCGAAGTCGCCGTCGTTGTCCAGATCACCCCAGGCGGCGCCGATGGTGTGTCCATAGGCCGAGCCGTTCTTGGTGCCGGCGAGGTTGGTCGGGGCTCCCTGCTCGGAGACCGTGCCGTCACCGTTGTTTTCGAAGAACAGATTGCGCTGCAAGGTGTAGTTGTTGGCCATGACGTCGATGTCGCCATCGCCGTCATGGTCCACCGGTGCCACGCCGCGGCTCGGGGTGGCCGACACTAGAAAGCCATTCTGACCCGTGATGTCGGCGAAGGTCCCGTCCCCTTGGTTGAGGAAGACCGTATCGGTGTAAAACGAGTAGTTGCTCCAACAAATGAAGTTGGCCAGATAGAGATCGAGGAAGCCGTCGGCATCCAGATCGAACCAGCCAGCCGCCGCTGTGGGTGAGGCGGTGTTGTTGGGATCACCGCAGTCGTTGGTGCTCTGCAGATCGACGATGCCGGCCGCAGCGGTCACATCAGTGAAGGTCCCGTCGCAGTTGGAGCGCATCAACGTGTCCGGGTTGGTGTGGGACTCTGAGAACAGGAAGATGTCGAGGCAGCCGTCGTTGTCGTAATCGCCCCACACGCCGCCGGTGGCCGCGATCGGGTCGAGCCCAGCGGCCACAGTCACCTCCGTGAAGGTGCCGTCCCCGTCGTTCTGCCAGAGCCGCTTGCCCAACAAGAGGTCGTCCCAACCATCGTTGTCGTAATCACCCCAGGAGACGTGGCGCCCCCCTGGGCTGTCCGCGATCTCTTGGAAGAGCTTGTCGGCAGGCTGGACGCTGTCGGTGTATTCGACGAGCAGCCGAGCCATGAAGTGGTACTGAAACGGGAAGGTGAGACCGTTGTAGTACTGAGAGGTCTCGGCCTCTGGCAGATTGAAGGACGACTGGCATTCGTCGAAGATCTTGCACAGATTGTCAGGATCTTCGCCTTCGACGGTGGCGTCGAAGGGCCACACCGGCTCGTCGGGCCCTGCGCGGTGGGCGACATAAACCAAATTCGGATGGTCGACGACGATCGGCGTGTCGAAGACGTAGGTGACCCACTGGCCTTCGACGACGTCCTCGGCACAGCGAGTGCCTGTCCATAGCGGATCAGGCGCCCAGAAATCGAAGCCGTTGTGGCCAAAGTCTGCGTAGAGCCCAGCCTCGATCTCCGCCTTGGGATCCATGCCGGGAGGCAGCCCGGTCCACATCACCTTGAAGCCGTAGATCTGGGCGGGATGCTCGAGATCGAAGCGCACTGCCTCGTGGAGCTCTTCCTCGTTCAGGGTGTAGGTCTGAGTCGCGCTGGTGGAGATGGCCCAAGTCTGCTCACGCACCGAGGTCGCTGGGGTACCGTCGTCGTAGCTGATCTCGGTCAGCCCCTGCTCGTCGAGGGGAAGGTTGCCGGTACCGCAAACCGGCTCGCCGCCGGAGCCAGCTGACCCGCCGACGCCACCAACGCCGCCCTCGCCACCGCTGCTGGTACTGGTCGGGGTGGTGGTTTCATCACTGTCACAACCGGCGAGCAGGACAAGCAGCGACAGAGCAGGAAGCAAAGCGAGAAGGAGAACACGGCGCATTGACTGGCTCCTTTGGGCGACACGCCCGCGCTACCGCAGGTTGAGCGAGCAGCGGCGGTCCATGACCGGGATCTTACCGCCCGGCTTGGCAAGAACACTCAAATCGTAGCGCAGCTTGCCAGGGGGACCAATGCGGCTACGCGAACCATCCCGGTTGAGCGTCGATCGCCGTAGCCAATTGTACGACGGCGCCTTAGGCTACCTGCTCGGCACGTCGCGTCTGCCCAGTGCCTATCGCGAGTAAGGAAAATGGACGAGCCAAGACGACGGAATCATGTGGACCTCCCTGCCTGACTTCGGCACGGCGATCCTCTGCGCCACCCTCGTCGCGACCGCTTACACCCTGGCCGTGGCACTGGCCGCAGGGTCCGGTCGGCCGCGCCTGCTCGCTGCCGCCCGGAGCGGGACCTATGGGACTGTCGCCTTGGTTGGTGTGGCCGTGCTGGTGCTCGCCTACGCCTTCGTCACCCACGACTTCCGGATCGACTACGTGGCCCGCTACAGCGACCGGACGATGTCCACGCCCTGGCTCATCGCAGCCTTGTGGGGCGGGCAGGACGGCTCCTTGCTCTGGTGGCTGTTTCTGACCGCCTTGCTGTCCGGAGCCTGCGTGTGGTGGCTGAAGGGGCGCTACCTCGAGTTGCAGCCCTATGTCATTGCCACGCTGATGTCGGTGTTGATCTTCGTGATCGTGCTGATGCTCTTCGCGACCAACCCGTTTCGGGAGATCACCAGCGGCGCACCGCTCGACGGGACCGGGCTGAACTACCAGCTCCGCAACATCTACATGATCGTCCACCCGCCAAGCCTCTACGTCGGGTTCACCGCCTGCGTGGTTCCCTTTGCCTTCGCCATCGCGGCGCTGATCACTGGACGGCTGGACAACGAGTGGATCATCGCCACCCGCAAGTGGATGCTCTTCGCCTGGGTGTTTCTGACCATCGGCAACGCCCTCGGAATGCTGTGGGCCTACGAGGAGCTGGGCTGGGGCGGCTATTGGGCCTGGGACCCGGTCGAGAATGCCTCGCTGCTGCCCTGGCTGACCGCCAGCGCCTACCTCCACTCGGTGATGATCCAAGAGCGCCGCGGCATGTTCAAGGTGTGGAACGTCAGCCTCATCTGTCTGACCTTCTTCCTCACCTATTTCGGCACCTTCCTCACCCGGTCGGGCCTCATCGCTTCGGTCCATTCTTTCGCCCAGTCGGGCGTCGGATCGTTCTTCCTCTGGTACATGGGGCTGATCGCCGCCACCTGCACCGCGCTCATCATCTACCGAGCACCCATGCTGCGGGCTCGGGGCCGCTTCGAGTCAGTCCTGTCGCGGGAGTACACCTTCCTGATCAACAACTGGGGTCTGCTCAGCCTCACCTTGTTCGTCGCCGTCGCCACCCTCTGGCCTGCCCTCAGTGAGTGGTTGCTCAATCAGAAGGCGACCCTCGGTCCGGCCTTCTACAACAGTTTCATTCCACCGGTCGCCCTGGTGCTCATCTTCCTGATGGGCACCGCACCCTTGCTCGGCTGGCGCAAGACCTCGAAGACCCTGTTCTACAAGAGCTTCACCTGGCCCCTGGCCACCATGGCCGCTGCCATCGGCGCCCACCTGGCCCTTGGTGCACGCTGGGGCTTTGCTCCCTTCGTCGAGTCCGACCCCCTCTTCGTGACCTGGCTCGGCCTTCCGCTAGCCTGGCTGCAAGGCAAGCTGCCCCTCATCACCGTCGGCCTAGTAGCCTTCAACCTGGCGGTGGTGGCCCAAGAAGTGGTCCGCGGCGTCCGGGCCCGTCGCCGGAAGAGCGACGAGGGGGTCGCCACCGCTCTGGTCAAGCTGATCAGCAAGTCCCGGAGGCGTTATGGCGGCTACATCGTTCACGTCGGCGTGGCGCTCATGTTTCTCGGCTTCGCCGGGCGCTCTTGGGGCGTGGAAAAGGAAGCCAGCCTGAAGCCTGGCGAGCAGCTCGTCATCGAAGAATACGAGCTCACCTATCTGGGCCACCGCAGCGATGCGGATCGAGAGAAGACCATCGACTATGCGGACATGGCGGTGAAGCGACACGGCCAGGCGGTCGGCCGGCTGAGCCCAGCCAAGTTCACCTATCGCTCGTCACCTGAACGACCTACTTCCGAGGTGGCGCGCTACATCACGGTTCGCAACGATCTGTACGTGGTCGTCGGGATGATCAGCGGGCCAACGGGGATGGCGAGCTTCGAGGTCCACGTCAATCCACTGGTGTCCTTCGTGTGGCTCGGCATCGCCCTGTTGCTAGTCGGGGCAACCATCGCGATGTGGCCCGAGCTGTCCCGTCAGCCGGTGGGAGCGCTTCGCTATTTGCGTGCCTTCGGCTCGGTCGTCGCACTGCTGATGTTGGCCTTGCTGCTGACCCGAACCCCGGCCGCAGCCGCGGCCCACGAGCCCTCGCCCCAAGCGTTCGGAGCCAACCACAGGGGGACCGGGTGAGCGACGCTCCGCAGGCCCAGCCGGCTGATCCCCCGAGCGGCCAGAACACTCGGCAAGCTGCCGAAGCAGAGCAGCGTGTCCTCGGACAGCTTCGCCTGGCCCTACCGCTGGTCGCCATCCTGGCGACGACCGTGGCAGGCGCCCTCCTGGGCCCCGGCCCGGCGGTATTGGTGCTCGCCGGCTTCGCCTTGCTGGCCGCGATCGAAAGCCTCTGGTCCAGCCTTCAAGCGCTACTCGGTGAGGCGCCGCTGTCCCGGGAAGATGCCTACGCCTACGGCGCCCCCAGCGCCGAAGAAGAGCAGAAGCGAGCGGTGCTGCGGGCGCTGAAGGATTTGGAGTTCGAGCGAGGGGTCGGCAAGATCAGCGATGACGATTTCGCAGAGCTCACCGCCCGGTATCGGGCCGAAGCCAAACGCCTCTTGCAGGTGATCGACGAGCGCGGCCGGCCGGGACGAGAGAAAGTGGAGAAGCTGGTCGACCAGCTGTTGAAAGAACAGGGCCTCGACCCAACTCACGGACCCGCAAACGATACGAAGTCCGAGGCCGAGGCCGAGTCCGAATCCGAGTCCGAGGCCGAGTCCGATGCCGAATCCGAGGCCGAGTCCGAGTCCGAGTCCGAGTCCGACGCCAGAGCTCAACCCTGCCCCCACTGTCAAACCGCCAACGACGACGACGCCGTCTTCTGCAAGAAATGCGGTGCCCGCCTCGATCCCAACGAGGCCAAAGAATGATGGGCCCGGCAAAGGCAGCCGGACTCGTCGCCCTCTGCGTCGG
>JAUVCD010000305.1 GCA_030590865.1 Myxococcales bacterium
TACCAGGCGAAGTTCAAGCAGACCTTCCGGATCAAGGTGCAGAACGTCAAGAAGGTCTCCAGCGGCCGGGTCACCTTCGCGAAGCCGGGGAAGATCAGCTTCCGCTACGACAAGCCGAAGGGCAACCGGGTCGTGTCGGACGGCAAGATCATCAAGATCTACGAGTCAGGCCACCAGCAGATGGTTCGGACCAAGGTGCGCAAGTCCCAGTATCCGGCGGTCTTGGCCTTCATGATGGGGCGGGGCAAGCTGGTGCGGGACTTCAAGCTCCGGCTCCTCGATACAGCCCGCACGAAAGCCACCAAGGGCTATGTGCTCGAAGGGGTACCCAAAGACGCCACGCCGGCCTACCGGAAGCTCGTGATGTTGGTTGATGGCCGCAGCGCCCAGGTTGTTCGGGTGCTCGTCCTCGATGCCCAGGGCAACCGCAACCGCTTCGACTTCTCTGAGGCCACGGTGAACAAGCCGGTGCCGGCCAAGGAGTTCCGGTTCACGCCGCCTCGAGGCACGACCGTCCTGAAGCCCTGATCAGCCTTCCGGCTCGATGTAGGGAATGCGCATGGTGGGCCGGGAGCTGCCTATGAACGCCTCGCGCTGCTCTAGGGTCCCGGACCAGACCGTGTGGCCGTCCCGACCGGAGCGCTTGGTCTGGTAGAGCGCGGCGTCTGCCCGTGCCAGCAGCTCCATGATGCTGAGCGGTCCCCTGGTGCGGACCTGGGGATCGAAGCCGGCGATGCCGATGCTCGAGGTGAGCGGAGGCGTGCCGTGCTCGCTGCCGATGTCCCGCGTCCGGATGGCCTCGCAAAGCCGAGTCGCTAGGCCTACGGCGTCTTGCGGCGCGTAGCCGCGGGAGATGATCGCGAACTCGTCACCCCCATAGCGGGCGACCACGTCCTCGACCCTCACCGTCTCGGTGATCGAGTGGGCCACGTCCCGGAGCGCCAAGTCACCGGCCTGGTGCCCACCGGCGTCGTTGAGCTCCTTGAAGTGGTCTAGATCGATCATCAAGACGCTCATCGGTGACTTGTGGCGGCGGGCAAAGGACAGCTCTTGCTCCAGGCGACCGGTCAAGTAGCGGCGGTTGGCCACGCCGGTGAGCGGGTCGGTCGTGGCCGCTTGTTGAAGCTCGTGGATGAGGGCAGTCTCGGCCTTACCGACGAAGCGCACCCGCAGCACCGATTCGGCGGACAGCTGGATCTGGTCGCCGTCCGAAACCCGCCGCTCAGTGATCGGCTGACCATGGACGTGGACGCCGTTGCGGCTGTCCAGATCGCGGACGATGATGTGGCTGTCGTCGGAGATGATGATCTCGGCGTGCCGTCTCGAGATGGCCGGGTCCGAGAGGCGGACGTCGACATCGGGGTGGCGGCCCACGATGCCCCCGGTGGGCGGGAGCTTGTGCCACTGTCCCGCATCCGGGCCGCTGAGCACGAGTAGCGAGAGGTGCTCCTGACTGCCGAGGCAGCCCGGGTCGAAGGCTTCGCCAACCGTCGTCTCGTCGTCGATGCTGTGGCTCATTTTGCCGACTCAGATCCACTTTGCCACGGTATCCGGCGTCGATGGAAGGGGCAAAGCACAGCACCAGCCAGCAGCAGCAGCCAGATGGCAGCGCCCCGGCGGCGACCCTGGAGGACAGTGACAGGTCGGCGGTCGCGCTGAGCTTGGCGGGCGACAGCCGGGAGGCTATGGTTTCTGGCTGCAGCGATGAGTGACCAGAAGATCAGAATATTGGTGGCCAAGCCGGGACTCGACGGTCATGACCGAGGGGCCAAAGTTGTCGCCCGCGCCTTGCGCGATGCGGGTTTCGAGGTGATCTATACGGGGCTCCACCAGACCCCAGAGATGATCGCTTCGGCCGCCGTGCAAGAGGATGTCGACGGCGTTGGCCTCTCCATCATGTCAGGGGCCCACAACACCCTCTTCCCAGCGGTGATCGAGGCACTGAGGGAAAAAGGGGCCGAGGACGTAGTGGTCTTCGGCGGAGGGATCATCCCTGAAGATGATCTGCCCAGGCTGGAGAAGATCGGCGTCAAAGGGGTTTTTGCTCCCGGTACGCCGCTCGCCTCCATCGCCCAGTGGGTTCGGGACAACGTGACGCCGCCGCAGTCTTGACGCTCCTCAGATCGTGGGCGGCCGGCATGTCGGAGAGCGCCACCCAGCACGTTGCCATCGAGGCGAAGCGCGTCACCATGCGCAACAAGCGGTGGCTGGGCTCTGCGCTCGGCTGGACGACAGCCTTTCTCGGGCTGTTGCCCTTGATCGTCATCATGGTCGCCGCGCTGCTTTTTCCCGGAGGTGGCAAGCCATGGTGGGCGCCCTACCTGTCGCTCAGCTGGCTCGGAGCTCTCGGCACGGGGATCGGCGCGCTCAGCGCGCGTGCGCCATGGGCCAACCAGGCGGCGGTGTCGGTCGAGGACGATGCCATCACCTTCACGGCTGAGCCTCAGGTTGCCAATGGCAACCGACAGGTACCGCTCGATGAGATCGTGCACGGCACCGTCATCCCGGGCTTTGGTGCGCGTCTCGAGAAGAAAGACGGTGGCACGATCGACGTCGAGGTGGCATCGACTCGCGACGCCGAGCAGCTCATCGCCGCCTGCGATCTTCCGCCGCCGGAGCGCCGTTTCGCGACGTCGTTCAATGCATCGTGGCTCTCCGCAGTGATCGCCATGCTCGGCGTTCTTGGCCTCATCGTCTGTGCGATGAAGATGGCGCCGAGCCCGACCGCACTCACGCCGGTCGACGCCGCGGTGTGGATGGCCATGGCCGCATCGATCTTCGGTGGGGCCTATTTCGGCACCCGACCACCGAGAGTGGAGGTCGGCGCCGACGGCGTGAATCTGCGGACCATGACCGGCTCGCGCTTCGTGGGCTTCGAAGATCTAGCCAGCGTCACGCTCGACGACACCAAGCTTACGCTCGAGCTCCACGATGGCGACCCCGTAGAGATCAAGGCCGCCAAAGGCAACGAAGCCCAGCAGCGCGCGCTGCGCCATCGCATCGAGATGGGGATCGCGGCGCACGCCGATGCACCCCAGGCGCCGGTGCGTCTCGCGTTGCTCGATCGCAAGCAGCGACCGATGGCGCAATGGCGCGACGAGCTCGACCAAGCGGTCAACGACGATACGGGCTACCGGCGGCAGCCGCTGTCGCGCGACGATCTCGAGGCGATCCTCGCTGCGCCCAATACGAGCGCTGAACGGCGCATCGGCGCAGCGCTCGCACTGCAAGCGCTCGACGGAGAGGACGCGTCACCGCGCATCCGAATTGCCGCCGAGGCCTGCGCCGAGCACCAAGCGCGCGACGCGCTACTTCGAATCGCCGAACAAGAGTATGAGCACCGGGCGATCGAGCAGGCGCTTGAAGCCTCCGCTCAGTTGGAAGCGCGCGCCGGCTGAATTCGACCTGAGCCCGTGTGAGCCCGAGCGCCGCGATCGAGCCCCGAGCGCCGCGATCGAGCCCCGAGCTGACCCCAGCTTGGCGTCTGGGGATCCCACACCTCCATGGGTCATGATCCACTTCATCCCACATATCCGATAAATACGCTTGAAGTGGCCCCAATCACGGGTAGACTAATGTAGTTAGATGTGTGTGAATAGAGGTCGACTGAATACGTTATCCTCGCGAAAATGTGTGAAGTATTGACACATCCATGCCCTCACCGTAGCTTGGCGATCGGTGGTGGGAAGAAGTGGCAATATGTCCCATATGGGCCACAAACATACCTCCACTTAGGCCATGATGTTTAGGGGCCATTACGAGCACACGATCGACGCCAAGGGGCGGACCAGCCTGCCCGCGCGTTTCCGTCATCTCCTGCGGGCAGGCGATTTACCGCTGGTGCTCACCCCGGCGCTGGCCGACCGGTGTCTCGACGTCTATCCGCTGCCAGCTTGGGAGCAATTCGAAGAGAAGGTCGCGCGGCTCCCCAAGTGGGATCGCGACACGGTGCTGTTGCGTCGCCGCTACGTGTCCGCGGCCGTCGAGTGTGAGCTCGATCGGCACGGAAGAGTGCTCGTCCCTGCCCATTTGCGAGAGCACGCCGGGCTCAGCAAGCACGTTCTGTGGGCCGGGATTGGCACGACCATGGAGCTGTGGTCGCGCGGTCGTTGGAACGATGGTCAGGGCCTCACCGACGACGAGCTCCAGAAGTGGACGACGGCCATCGCGGAGAAGTTGGACCTATGAACGTGGTGAACGTGGTGCCCATGCCCTTGTCGAGCGTGCCTCCTCCGAGAACAACCGTGCCTCACCGCCCGGTCCTCACCGATGAGATCG
The DNA here is from genome assembly GCA_030590865.1 of Myxococcales bacterium. GTDB lineage: Bacteria > Myxococcota_A > Polyangia > Polyangiales > Polyangiaceae > JAPYTK01. The sequence goes on from JAUVCD010000305.1 coordinate 4,279, forward strand.
TCGCGGCAATCCAGCCCCGTTCGGGAGGGGTCTATGTCGACGCGACGCTCGGTGCCGGTGGACACACCATTGCCCTTCTGGGTGCCGGCGCTGGCCACGTCATCGGGATCGATCGGGATCGGCGGGCGCTCGCAACGGCGGCCGAGCGTCTCGACCGGCTGAGCCCCCGGGTCGAGCTCCGCCACGCTCGCTTTTCGCAACTGCGCGAAGAGCTGGCCGCCCTGGGTATCGACAGTGTCGATGGTGTGATCGCCGACGTCGGGCTCAGCTCGATGCAGCTCGATGTGGCTGACCGTGGCATGAGTTTTCGCCGCGAGGGCCCATTGGACATGCGGATGGACCGAGATCGAGGCGAGACGGCTGGTGAGTTGCTCGAGCGGCTTACGGACGACGAGCTGACTGAGGTGCTGCTGAAGCTGGGTGAGGAGCGCCGCGCTCGACGGGTGGCGCGTTGCGTGAAGCAGGATCTGCGAACCGGACGATTGGAGACCACCATGGATCTACGCCGATCGGTGGTGCGGGCAGTGGGGCCGGCCCGGGTCGGAGGCGTCGATCCGGCAACCCGGACCTTTCAGGCGTTGCGGATGGCGGTCAACGGTGAGCTGAACGAGCTCGAGCAGCTGATGGACGCGGCGGCTGCGGTGGTCGTGCCAGGCGGGGTGGTTGCGGTCATCTCGTTCCACTCCCTCGAGGACCGGATCGTCAAGCGCAAGTTGCGAGACGACCCCCTCTGGCAACCGCTCAGCAAGAAGCCGATCGTGCCAGGGGACCAGGAGGTTTTCGAGAACCCCCGCGCACGGAGCGCCAAGCTCAGGGCGGCCAAGCGACTGGCCCGTGCCGAGGGAGAGGCCGAGCGGTGAGGCAGCGTCGTTTCTTGGTCCTTTGGACGCTCGCCGTCGTTGCGGCGACCGCGGCCTTCGTCGTGCACCTGGCCCTCCGGGGCAAGACGGTGGACTTCGGCTTCCGTCTAGGCAAAGCCCGGGCCGAGCAAGCCCGCCTTCGGGAGGTCAAGCGGGTGCTCGAGCTAGAGGTCGCCAGCTATCAGACTCCCCGGCGAGTGGAGATGGTGGCGCGCACCTTGTTGGGCATGACCCCGCCGCCTCCTGAGAAGGTGATCCCGATCCGAGTGGCTCCCAAGCGACCGGCCAAGAAGGTCAAGACCGCCGGCCAGGTGGCTCACCGACCCCAGTCCTCCGAGGTGAAGCCGTGAAGGATGTCGATCCCAAGCGGGCTCGCTCGATTCGATTCCGGATGGCACTGCTCTGTGGTCTGTTCTGCGTCGGTCTCGGAATTGTCGTCGCCGCGGCTCACAACACGGAGGTGGAGGACGGCGCGGCGTGGCATGAGCTGGCCGAGAAGCAGCGGTTGCGGCGGCTCCACGTCACTCCCAAGCGAGGGACGCTCTACGATCGTCGCGGCACGCCCTTGGCCGTAAGCGTGGAGGTGCCGAGCGTATCAGTCGACGCGGTCGAGATGTTGCGGGGCATCGAGGACCAGTACCTCCCGATGCGGATCGAACAATACGCGGAGCGCATCGCCGGGGCCCTCGAGCTCGACGTGGAGCAGGTCAAAGAGAAGCTGGCCCGCCGGCGCCGCTTTGCCTGGCTGAAACGGCGAGTCACACCTGAACAAACCAGGGCAATTCGTGCGCTCGGGAGCCGGCAGCAGCGCTATCCGGTCCGGGGGCTGATCATCGAGGGTGAAGGGCGTCGCTTCTTCCCCCATCGAGAGCTGGCCGGCGCCCTGCTCGGCTTCGTGTCCCCAGACGGGATGGGGCGTGATGGTCTCGAGTTGTCGCTCGACGTCCAGCTGCGCGGACGGGCTGAGGAGATCCGTGGTCTCCGTGACAGGGCGGGCAGACTCATCTTCTCAGAGGGTATCCAGGACGAAGCGGCCTTGGTCGGTCACAGCGTCCACCTCACCATCGACCAGCGCATTCAGTTCATCGCCGAACGGGAGCTCGACGCTGCGGTTAAGACCCACGAGGCGACAGGCGGTTCGGTCATCGTCGTCGATCCGGCCACCGGCGCCATCCTCGCCATGGCCAATGCCCCTGGGTACAACCCCAACGACTACAACGTCAGCGACGCAGGGGCCCGGCGCAACCGGGCCGTGCTGGATCGCTTCGAGCCCGGCTCGACCATGAAGGCGTTCTCGATGGCTGCTGCTCTCGCAGGTGGCTCGGTCAAGCCCCGTGACCGGATCTACTGCGAGGAGGGCAACATGCCCATCGACAACGTGGTGATCCACGACACTCACGTTAGCAAGTGGCTCAGCCCAACGCAGATCCTCCAAATCTCCAGCAACATCGGCATTGCCAAGATCGCCCTCGGTCTCGGCGAACGGAAGCTCTACGACACCTTTCGTCGCTTTGGCTTTGGAGATGCGCCGGGCTTGCCCTTGCCGAGTGAGGCGATCGGTACATTGCGACCCCGCCATCGGCCTTGGGTTCCTGTGGAGACGGCTTCGGCGGCCTTCGGTCAAGGTATCAGCGTCACCAACGTTCAAATGGTCATGGCCATGGCCGCCATTGCGAACAAAGGGCGACTGCTCGAGCCCAGGCTGATCAAGAAGGTCACCGACAGCACCGGCATGACGCTAACCGAGAGCACCCCCAAGCTACGCCGACGAGTCGTGTCTCCGCGGGTGGCGCGGCTGGTGACCGAGATGCTCGGATCGGTGACCGAGGGAGAAGGAACGGGTGTCGAAGCGGCGATTCTCGGCTTCCGCGTTGCCGGCAAGACCGCCACGGCTCAGAAGATCGACCCAGCCACTGGCCGCTACAGTGACATGCTCTATGTGGCGTCCTTCGTAGGCTTCGTGCCGGCCCGGCGACCTCGGATCGTGGTCTCCGTCGTCGTGGACGAGCCGATGGCGGGTACCACCTCTGGCGGAGCGGTGGCGGGGCCGGTTTTTCGCAGGGTTGCGGGATTGACTTTGCGCTACCTGGGCGTTCGTCCCAAGGGCACCAAGTCGATGAAGCTGAGTGACGTAGCCGAGCTTGCCAAAGGTGGCGATGTGGCCGAGACAGCCTACGCGGCCATCAAGGACGCCAAGGGCGCGGCTGAGCCGCCGGCAAGTGAGCCCGAGGACCCAGGTGCCGCCGCCTGGAAAGGGACTACGGCCGTGCCGGAGGTCCTGGGCATGCCCATGCGCACCGCAGTTCAAGCGGCGCTCGGGGCTGAGCTGATGCCCGTCGTCGAGGGAACCGGGCGGCTGTCACGCACCGAGCCCCCGGTGGGCACCAAAGTGTCGAAGGGATCCAAGCTCATTCTGGTGTTCGAGCCGCAAACGTGATGGCTGTGGCGAGCGATCGACCTACACCGCGGGGTTGGCCCGCAGGCCCAGCCTCGGGCCACTCAGCTGACGTTGGGCCGTCGACCCAGGCTGACGAGGCATCGCAACACCGTCATGCGCGGCCACCGAGCGGTGGCGTCTCCCTGAAAGCTCTTGCGGCCCATGTGGGTGGACAGCTTCACCAGCCGCTGCCGAGCGGCCCGGCTGCGACGGCTACGGTGCAGGTCACCGGAGTGCACCAAGACTCGCGCCGAATTGAGCCTGGGGATCTGTTCGTGGCCCTCAAGGGGCGGAGCTCGGACGGAGCCGCCTTTGCCTCCGCTGCGGTTGGGCGTGGTGCGGTGGCCGTACTCTGCGATGCAGGACGGGATCTCTCGCTGCCGGTGCCGACGGTCGAGGTACAAGCGCCTCGGCTTGCCATGGCTCGCGCGGCCGCAGAGGTCTATGGGCAGCCGAGCCAGCATCTCACGGTGGTTGGCATCACCGGCACGAACGGCAAGACCACTACCGCTCATCTGATCGGCACCTGTCTCGCCAATTGCGGTGCGCGGCCCGCGGTGGTGGGAACCCTCGGCTACTTCTTCGAGGGGTTGGATCACCCGTCGACTCACACTAGCCCCGAGGCCGATGAGATCCAGCGCGTCGCTGCCATGCTGCGGAACCGCGGCGCCAGCCATCTGGTGATGGAGGTGTCATCCATCGCGCTGGTCGCCGAACGGGTGGCGGAGATGAACTTTGATGTGGCGGTCTTCACCAACCTCACTCAAGACCACCTCGATTATCACGGCACGATGGAGGCTTATGCGGCTGCCAAGGCGCAGCTGTTCCTCGAGCATCGACCGCCGGTGGCGGTCATCAACATCGACGATCCTTTCGGGGTTGAGCTCGCCGAGCAAGTCGCCGCCGCCGGCCACAGTCGGGTCATCCGCGTGTCCCTGAGCCAGGCTGTCGAGGTCTATGCCGAGCAGCACGAGTTGACCGGGAGGGGCATGGAGCTCTCGTTGGTCGTGGCAGGTCAGCCAGACGCGCAGGGTCCTCCTGAGCGGCGCCGCTTTGCGGTGCGGGCACCCTTCAGCGGCACGTTCAACATCTCTAATGTGCTCTGCGCCGTGGCGGTCGTGGAGGCTCTGGGGCTCGACGTGGGGGCGGCCCTAGCTGCCCTAGCGGCGGCCGCACCCGTGCCTGGCAGGCTCGAGCGTTGCGACGGGCCGGCCGATGACATCGTGGCCCTGGTCGACTACGCCCACACGCCTGGGGCGCTCGAGCGAGTCTTGGAGAGCATTGGCCCTGCTGGCGGCAAGCGGCTCTGGTGTGTCTTCGGCTGTGGCGGTGATCGAGATAGCCAGAAACGCGGCCCGATGGGCGAGGCGGTGGCGCGGGCGGCTCAGGTGGCCATCGTCACCAACGACAACCCGCGCAGTGAGCGTCCTGAGAGCATCGCTGAGGCGGTGGTCGCGGGGCTCGAGCGCGTCCCAGGTATCGAGATCCGAGTGGAGCTCGACCGGGCTCTTGCCATCGACCAGGCTGTGGCGGCCGCGGCCCCAGGGGATGTGGTGCTCGTTGCAGGCAAGGGACACGAGCCCTACCAAATCATCGGGGACGAGGTCACCGATTTTGACGACCGGGTGGTGTTGAGGAGCAGCTTGCGCCGTCGTCGTGGTGAGGGGGTGGGGTGATGGCTACACCGATCCCTAACAACGAGGCGGTCTTCTCACTCGGTGAGATTGTGGCCTGTACCGGGGCCAGCATCGGTGAGCAGTCGGTGGACTCCACCATGGTGGTACGGGGGGTGGGTAGTGACACCCGTCAGCTGCGGCCGAGCCAGGCTTTCGTCGCTCTGGCAGGCGCCACGTTTGATGGCCACGACCACCTGGCAGCCGCCGCCTCGGCAGGCGCCGCGCTGGCGCTAGTCGAGCGGGCCGTCGAACCCACCGAAGGGCTCTTGGTGCTCCAGGTGCCGTCGACCCAGAGCGCTCTCGGTGCTCTGGCGGGCGCTCACCTCGATCGCTGGCGGCGATGGGTCGCGCCACGGCGGGTCATTGCCCTGACAGGTTCGGCAGGCAAGACGACGACCCGAACGGCGGTGAGTGCTTTGTTGGGCGCCCTGGTACCGCCAGCGCAAATTCACCAGACCGCCGGCAATCTCAACAATCTGATCGGCGTGCCCATGACCGTGCTGGGTCTTGGCGAGGAGCACCGCTACGCAGTCTTGGAGCTGGGCACCAGCCAGCCCGGTGAGATCCCCAAGCTCGCCCGAATGGTCAAGCCCGACGTCGGGCTCATCACCTTGATCGCTCAGGCTCATGCCGAAGGCTTGGGGGGGATCGAGGCCATCGGGCGGGAGAAGTGCGGCCTCTACGACGAACTGTCCGGAGCTCTGGCCATCGGTAATGCCGACGACCCCTTGGTGGTGGCTGGGATGCGTCACAGCGATGCCCGCCAGCGGGTGTCCTACGGACGGAGCGACCAGGCCAGCTATCGGATCATCGACCGTGAGATTCTGTCCCACGGCCGCTCGGCGATCACCATCGCTCGACCGGACGGCAGCCTCATCGAAGCCGAGATCGGACTCATCGGCCATGCCGGTGCGCTCGCCTGTGCTGCTGCGGTGGCGACGGTTGAGACGGTCTGCCAGCAGGCGGTTGACGGCGCCACCGTCAGCGCAGCGCTCGGCGCCATCGACGGGGCAGGGCGCCTGCACCCCCAACCCACGTCGATGGGTGCGGTGGTCATCGACGACAGCTACAACGCCAACCCAGCCTCGAGCGCTTCATCCATCGAGGCGGCCAGCGAGATCGCCCAGCAGCTGGGGCGCCGGCTCGTCTTGGTGCTAGGCGAGATGCGCGAGCTTGGACCGGAGAGCGCTCGGGCCCATCGCGATATCGGATCGCTCGCTGCCGACCGTGGGGCGGCCCTCCTCATCGCCGTGGCCGGTGACGCACGACGGATGGCAGAGCAGGCCGCAGCGAGGGGCGTTGACGCCGTCTTCGTGGACGATGCGGTCAAAGGAGCTCATCAGACGTTGGCGGTGGTGGAGGCCAATGACGTGGTTCTCGTCAAGGGATCGCGCAGCGTCGGCACCGAGCGAGTCGTTCGCGCGCTGATGGACGGCGCGGTGGACGGCGCCGTGGTCGATGAGGGGAGGCTCTCGTGATTTACGAGCTGTTCTATCCTCTCAAGTACCAC
>JAUVCD010000063.1 GCA_030590865.1 Myxococcales bacterium
CCGACCAGATTCAGCAGCTGCGGCCGACCTGTCCAGGGGTCATCGACAGCCTGGACGCCAAGGCGCGGGATGCGCTGCTCGAGGCATCGCTCGCAGGCGACAAAGGGTTTCACCGCTTCTTGCTCACCAACATCCCTTTCCGGATGGTACGGGGGCTCGATCTCAAGGGCGGCTTGCGGCTCGTCTACACGGTAGATGTCGAAGAGGCGATCAAGGACAAGCGGGACAGCTACTACGACGATCTGCGCGAGGCTTTGGCCCGGTCCTTTGAGCTGGCCGCGGGCGAGGACCCGACTGTAGCGGAGATGCAGAAGCTGGCGGACCACGTGGCGCTCAAGAAGCCCCGCGCCGAGTTCGGCACCATCTACCTCACGTTCAACAACCCTGAGGACTCGAAGAAGCACATCAATAACAAGTTTCTCGTCGCCTACCTTCGTGAGCTGAGCATCCAACGCTCGGCGGACGGCAAAGAGGTGACCTTCCGGATTCGCAACGACGTCGAAACCGCTATTCGCATCAAGGCGGTGACCCAGGCCAAGGAGACCATCCTTCGGCGCGTCGATGGGTTGGGCGTCAAAGAGGCGGCGGTGAGCGTCCGGGACGAGGACATCATCATCGAGATCCCCGGTAGCAAGCAGCGGGATTTCGAGGAGATCCGCGACATCATCAGCCAGACCGCCCGGCTCGAGTTCAAGATGCTGGATGATGAGGCGAACTTCCTGCAGAAATACGCCCAGTCCGAGGACGTGCCCGAGGGCATCCAATTCGACATCGAGAATGCCCCCATCGGTCCTGGCAAGACGTCGCCCAACTTCTATGCCCGCCTGCGGGTCCTCAAACAGGAGCCCCTCGAGGCTGCGCTGAAGCGTTTCAAGAAGTGGGTCGAGACTCTCGATGTAGACGAGGACCACGAGATTGGCTTTGGCAAGTTCTACGAGATCAACCAGGAGACCGAGCAGTACGAGGCGGTCGGTTGGCGCACCTACTACTTGCACGGCAGAGCGGCGCTCACCGGCGATATGGTGCGGGATGCCCAGGCCCTGTCCGACCAGAGTGACACCGGTTTCGGCGCTTGGTTCGTCAACATGCAGCTGACCCCCCGGGGCGGCGAGCTCTTCGCTGACGTGACCGAGAAGAACGTCAAGAAGCGCTTTGCCATCATTCTCGACGGGAAGGTCGAGAGCGCCCCAGAGATTCGCGAGCGCATCGGCGGGGGGCAGGCGCGCATCACCATGGGGGCGGGGGGCATCCAGCAGCAGCTGCAGGACGCCCGCAAGCTCGAGCTGGTGCTCCGCTCTGGCGCCCTGCCAGCGCCCATTTCGCCGTCCAACGAGCAGCGCATCGGCCCGTCGCTCGGCCATGACTCGATTACTCAGGGCATGAAAGCTGGGCTCATCGGCGCGATCATGGTGCTGTCGTTGATGCTGCTCTCCTATCGGCGAGCCGGTCTCATCGCCTGCTTCGCCGTAATCTTCAACCTGGCCCTGCAGATCTCCGTGCTGGCCATGTTCAGCGCCTCGATGACCCTGCCGGGGATTGCGGGTCTGGCGTTGACGGTCGGCATGGCGGTAGATGCCAACGTGCTGATCAACGAACGCATCAAAGAGGAGCTCAGGTTGGGCAAAGGGGCGCGAGCTGCAGTGGCCACCGGCTATGACAAGGCCTTCAGCGCCATCATCGACGGCAACGCCACGACGCTCATCTCCGCGCTGATCCTCGCGCAATACGGAACCGGACCCATCAAGGGCTTTGCGATTACGCTCATCATCGGCATGCTGACCAACCTGTTCACAGGCGTCGTGGTCACGCGCTTGTTCTTCGAGTTCTGGGTGCGCGGACGGCGTGACACCAAGCTCGGCCTTGCCTGACGGGAGACAGCATCATGCAGTGGTTCACGCCAGGCAAAGACATCGACTTCATGAGGTATCGCCCCTATTTCCTAGGGGTGAGCGCCATTCTCGTGGTGGCCTCGATCATCGGCTTCTTCAATCCGGGGCCGCATTATGGCACCGATTTTTCGGGTGGGACTGAGCTCGAGGTTGCCTTTGGTAAGGGCGTGAGCGCCGGACAGGTGCGCAAGACGGTCCAGAAGATCGGTTTCGCGAGCCCCGACGTGGTGGCGGTGGATAGCGAGGATGGGAAGAACCAGTTCCTGATCCGGGTCAAGGAGGTCAGCGCCTTCACCGACGCCCAGAAGAAGGATCTCACCGACGCTCTCTGCCTCGAATCGGAAGAAGGCAAGGTCACCAACGAGGCTGCCTGCCCGCGGGAGCTCCACACCACTGAGATCAAGTTCAGTCCAGGGGGCGACAAGGTGTCGGTTCGCTATGTGACCGAGCTGAAGGTCAGTCAGGACGGCGACGAGGCTCCGATTCGCAAGCCGAATGATGTTTGTGGTCCCGCCGAGCCCAGCGTGGCCTGCCCACCACGGGCCGACATTGCCAAGCAGCTGACGGGCAAGGTCGAGGGTGTGGCGCTGAGGGTGGGACAGAACAACCCGGTGGTGCAAAACCCCCGAGACAACAAGGTCGAGTTCTACTTCAAGAGCAAGGGCGACCAGATCATGGACGGTCTTCGTGCCGAGCTCGGTGAAGCGGTCCCTGACGCCCCCTTGCGAGTCGAATGGATCGGGCCCAAGGCGGGCAAGCAGCTGCGCGACGCAGCGATCATGAGCATCTCGATCGCCGTGATCTTCATCATGGTGTTCATCGCCTTCCGTTTCGACATGCGGTTTGCGCCTGGGTCCATTGCGGCCCTCATCCACGACGTGTTCATCGCCATGGGCATCATGGTGGTGGCTCAGCGAGAGGTGACTCTCTCCACCGTGGCGGCGCTGCTGACCATCGTGGGCTATTCGATCAACGACACCGTCGTCGTCTATGACCGCATCCGAGAGAATCTTGGGAAGTACCGCAAGATGAGCTTCCCAAAGATCATCAATCGGTCGGTGACCGAGATGCTCGGCCGGACCGTACGTACCTCCGGTCTGACCGCGGCTGCGGTGGCTCCCTTCCTGTTCTGGGGCACTGGCGTGATCAAGGACTTCGCCTTCACCTTGCTGATCGGCGTGGTGGTGGGCACCTATTCGTCCATCTACGTTGCCGCACCGGTCACCGAGCTGATCGACCGGCGCATCTTTGGCAAGAGCGTCAAGAAGAAGCGCCGCGTGCGTCGTAAGAAGAAGCAACCGGCCCCTAGCGGCCCCGGAGCGCCGGCTTCGGCCTGATGACGGCTGACGACCTGGTTTCGGTCGACTCTTGCGACCCTGGTCCTCCGAGTGACGAGGCCTGCGAGCTGGCCCGCACGGTCGGATTCAGCTTCACCGTGGCCGATGCGTTGCAGCGTGCCGGCTGGGCCGCAGGCGCCAAGCTCGATCGGTGGCTCGAGCCGAAGCTCGCCCACTTGACGCCTCCCGATGGCATGGCCGATCTGGACCAAGCAGCTCAGCGCGTGGCCGACGCCATCCGTGGCCACGAGTCGATTGCGGTATTTGGAGACTACGATTGCGACGGCATCACCTCGACGGCCATCGTGACCGAGGCCATCGAAGCGCTCGGGGGCACGGTGACGCCGCTGCTCGCAAATCGCTTTGCCGGCGGATATGGGTTCTCCAACCCGGGACTCGAGCGGGTCCTCCAGACCAAGGCGAGTCTGCTCGTGACCTGTGACTGCGGTTCGGCGGATCACGAACGGTTGGCGGCGGCCCGCAAGGCTGGTGTCGATTCGGTGGTGATCGACCATCACTTGGTGCCCGAACAATCCCTTCCGGCGGTGGCCTTTCTCAACCCCCATCGGCCGGACTGCGGTTTCCCCTTCAAGGGTCTGGCGTCCTGCGGGCTGGCTCTGATTCTGGCGACGGCGCTGCGCAAGACCCTCGACAAACGGCTCGACGTGCGCCGCTGGCTCGATTTGGTGGCGGTGGGCACGGTGGCGGATGTGGCGCCTCTCGAAGGGGACAATCGCATCTTGGTTCGTGCCGGTCTGGCGCGGCTTGGGGCCACCGAGCGGGTGGGGTTGAGCGCTCTGGCGATCAAAGGTGCCCGGGGGCGCAAGGTGCCGACCACCGCTGAGGATGTGGCCTTCCAGATCGCGCCTCGTATCAATGCGCCGGGCCGAATGGCGGATCCCAAGTTGGCGCTCGACGCGTTGCTGGAGCGGGACCCGGGTCGGGCCCAGGCGTTGGTCGAACAACTCGACCAGATCACCCAGGACCGTCGGGATGTGCAGCAGACCATGATGGCCGAGGCGCTCTCCGAGATCGCGGCCAAGGGCTTTGCCCAGGATCCTGCGATTGTTCTGGCTAGCGCCAACTTTCATCCTGGAGTGGTCGGTATCGTGGCAGGCCGCGTCACCGCTCAACTGGGCAAACCAACGGTTGTGGTGGCCCTCGACGGCGACACCGGCCGAGGGTCGGCCCGGGCACCGGCAGGCTTCCGCCTCTACGACTCGCTGGTTGCGTGCCGCGAGAAGCTCAGCGGTTTTGGCGGTCATCAGGCGGCCGCTGGCGTGGAGCTGAGCGCGGCTCAGATCGAAGGCTTCCGAGACGCTTGGCGGCAGGCTTGCGCGGATCAGCTGGCCACCTTGCCTCCAGCTGCTGAGCCATGGTGCCCAGACGTACGGCTCGACGAGCGTGACGATGTGATGCAGGTGCTGGCCGATCTCGAACGCCTCGAGCCCTGCGGCAAAGGCAATCGGGCGCCAAAGCTCTTGTTTCGGGACGTCGAGGTGGTGAAGAGCCGTCGGTTGAAGACCCACCTCAAGCTCGATCTACGGCTTGGGGGCGCACGCTTGAGCGCCTTTGGTCCCGATCTGGCCGACCTCGAGCCCGCCGTTGCAGGGCAGCGCATTGCGCTGGTCGGTCGGCTGAAACGCGACTGGTGGCGCGGCGGCACGACGGCAGAAGTGTTGATGGAAACGGCGCTCCGGTCTTGACGACCCGCCGGGCCTGCGTCTCACTAGCGAGGTGAGCGTCGAGCCGATCATCACGTTCCACAAGGTGCGCAAGGCCTTCGGCCAGACCGTTGTGTTTCGCGACTTGACCCTCGACATCTATCCAGGGGAGACGATGGTCGTGATGGGGGGCTCGGGGGTCGGCAAGAGCGTCATGCTCAAGATGCTGATTCGCCTGTTGGATCCTGACCGTGGAATCATCCGGTTCCACGGTGAAGAGGTGACCACCAAGACCGGCGGGGCGCTGCGCAAGCTGAGGCAGAACATCTGCATGCTCTTTCAAGGGGGAGCCTTGTTCGACTCCCTGTCGGTGGGTGAGAACGTGGCCTATGCGCTGAACGAGCACTTTCGCGACACCATGAGCGATGCCGAGATCACCGAACGAGTCGACTGGGCGCTGTCGCTGGTCGACTTGCCGGGTATCGAGGAGATGCGGCCCGCCGATCTGTCGGGGGGCATGAAGAAGCGCGTCGGCCTAGCTCGTTCCATCGCCCTGCGTCCCCAGGTGTTGCTCTACGACGAGCCCACCACCGGGCTGGACCCGATCAACACGACCCGCATCAACCACCTCATCAATGGGCTCAAGCGAGCCATCCACGTGACGAGCATCGTGGTGACCCACGACATGGGCACCGCCTTCTCGGTCGCCGATCGACTGGCCATGATGCACCGCGGCGAGATCATCCAGACCGGACGACCCGACGAGTTTCGGACGGCCACCGACCCACGGGTGGCCGACTTCATCCACGGCCAGGCTCCAGAGCACGAGGACGTGATGACTCTGCTTCACAATTAGAGTTGGACCTACGAGGGGATGGTTTTCCTGTCCGAGGGGACTGGAACCCTCAGGTCATTCGAGGCGGCCGCTTGGCTCGTCCAGTCCTGCACAACCAATCGATCGCATCTCGCAGGGTCGCCTCGAGCGGTCGGGAGGTGTGCCCCAGCTCTCGGCGTGCCTTGGCGTCGTCGTAGTACCAGTAGCGACAGGCGATGAGCGCCGCCTGCTCGTCCAGCGGTGGAGAAGAGCTCAGTCGTTCTGCCAGTCGTCCGACCCACCGGGCGAGGCCCCCGGGCAGCGGCACCCGGGGCTTCGGGTAGCCGGTGATGGACGAGAGCAGGTTGCCAAGCTCGGTGTTGGTGACGTTGTCGCCGCCGATCAAATAGCGCTCGCCGATGCGCCCCAGGTCCATCGTCTTGATCAAGCCAGCAGCTGCGTCACGAACATCCAGCGCGTTCTGTCCCCCTGGAAGGACCGTCAAGAGCAGCCTCTTCAGGTGCATGTCAATCAGCTTGGAGCTGGAGTGATAGACATCTCCAGGCCCGTAACAGAAACAGGGGTAGGCGAAGACCAGCGGAAGCCCTTCGGTGGCGCACTGTCGCGCATAGAGCTCGGCGCGCCGCTTGGCCACGAAGTAGTCGACGCCGAAGTCATCGAGGTCGTAGGGGACGTCCTCCCGCACAGGATCTCGCTGCTGGCCGCCGCCGAGGGCGAAGATGCTCGCCAGATAGACCAGCTTCTCGATCGGGCAGTGTCGGGCGGCCTCGAACAGATTCCGAGTGATGTTGACGTTGAGTCGATGGATCTTGTCCTGGTCCCGGCGGGCCGTCGAGATGAAGCCGGCGACGTGGTAGAGGTGCGTGACGCCCTCGAGCGCCGCCGGGATCGTGCTCGGCTCCAGCAGATCCCCGGTCACCACATCCATTTTGGCGGCGTCGAGGTTCACTGGGTCGAGCCGCGCTGGCGACCGAACCAGCACCCGCACCTGCTCACCTCGATCGACGAGCGCCCGAGTCAGGTGGGAGCCGATGAAACCGCTGGCTCCGGTAACGAGAGTGACGTTCCCCATGAGATGCCCCCTCCGCCTGGGCGCTCGGACTAGACCTGAGCAGGATCGTGGCAGCTGGACCGGGCAGAGCGCAAGGTCCAGGCGGCCACTGGTGGGTCGCCCCCGAAGGCCGAGGGGGGGCGCCACCGAGTCACGCTCGGAGTGACGGATTCAGCTGCAGCCTGGTGGGTTGCCCGCTACGCTCATGAAGAGGCATCCCCGTGGCCTTCAAGAGTGACCTGAAAGTCGGCATTTTCGTGCTGTTCGGCCTAGTGCTGGCCGGTCTCGTCATCTTCATGATCGGTGACGAGCGCCGCGTGTTCTCCTCGGACGTCACGTTTCGGGCCAGTTTCGACGAAGTTCAGGGCCTCAAGCATGGTGCCCCGATCCAGATGGGTGGCGTGCGGGTCGGCCAGGTCGCGTCGGTCAACTACAGTGACGAAGAGGGTGACGACAAGGTCCACGTCGTGCTCACGGTGGTGAAGAGCGAGGCACGCCGCATCCGGGCGGATTCCAAGGCCCATATCATTCCCAAAGGGCTGCTCGGCGACCGGCAGATCAAAATCACCAAGGGCACGGAGGGCAAGCCCTTGAAGCCTGGAACGCTGCTCGAGAGCGTCGAGCCAGGGGACATGATGAGCCGGCTCGACGAGATGGCCGGGAAGGCAGAGATAGCCATCGTCAACGTGGGTGAGATCGCCGACCAGCTCGCCGACGAGGGCCTACATCGCGATATCCGCTCCAGTGTGCGATCCCTTGACGTGCTTCTCAAAGAGGTGAACGACGGGAAGGGGTACCCCAACCGGTTTCTCACCGATCCGGTCGAAGCGGATCGCATCTCCCGTACCATCGAGAGCCTCGACAGCAGCGCGGCCGAGCTGAATCTCACCCTGCGCGAGATCCGGATGGCCGTGGCCCGGGTGCGACGCGGACCGGGCTTCGCTCACGACGTGATCTACGGTGACGGCCCGACCAAAGAGATTGCTCAGGTTGGGGGGGCAGCTGAAGAGCTTGCCCTGGCGCTCCGGGGGATCCGGGAGGGCGATGGCTTTGCCCATGATGTGCTCTTCGGTGGTGACAGTAACACCAGCGATGCGCTGTCGAACGTCACGACCATCACCGCCGACTTGCGTGACATCGTGCGAGGGATGAAGCAGGGCAAGGGCACCATCGGCGCTTTGCTCGTCGACCCGACAATCTACGAGGACGTGAAGCGAGTGCTCGGCAACGTGGAACGCAACAGCGTCCTGCGTGCCTTGGTGCGCTACTCAATCAAGCGGGACGAGCAGAGGCCCAAGGTGGACGTCAGCAAGGCCTCCAAGTAGCGACCGCTGGAGGTGAGGCGCTCACCTGCTAGCTGAGAGCGTTCACCAGAGGTCCTCCGCTTCAAGCTGGTAGCCCGCAGCGAGAAGTCTGGCTAGGGTTGCGCGATGCCATTCAAGACTCTCGCCAGCCTGAAGAAGCTGACCAACTTGAACGCCGAGGTGGCGGGCCTTGCACCGCTTGAGTCGGCTAGCGTCGTGGCCGCCGTCACGACCGATCCCGTTCAGGTGTCGGTGCATCCGTTCGCCGGGGGACGGGGCAAGGTCACCAACGTGTCGCTCGACGACGTGAGTGCCATCGCGCTCATCAACAAGGCGGTTGCGGTGGTCAAGAGCGGCGACGATCTCTGGGCGCTGCTCGACATCCAGCACAAGCCCAAGATGGAGCAGGTTGGGCGTGACATTCGCTCGCTCCATTGTTGTCCCAAAGGTGAGTCGGCACTGGCCATTGGTTGGGATGGCAATGCCGCAGCTCTGGCCTTTCAGAACAACGAGGTCGGCGGACGCCAGTTCGTGCTGCGCGGCGACCTGCGTGCCTGCTCGCTGACCTTGGACACGACCTACGTCGTGGTTGATGGCGCCGGCGGCGGCCAGCTGCGCGGCCATCCAGGCAACACCCCCGAGTCGGGTGCCACGACGCGGGCCGATCTGCCGGCCCCAGCCCAGGGTATGGACGTGCTAGCCGGTGGCCACGAGCTGTCGGCGCTGTCCAAGCGCGGAGGCAACAGTGTCTGCGTCGTCCAACGGGAGGGCGCTGCGGCGCTCACCGTCAAGCAGCTCATGGTGGACGGGCCGGTTGCGGACGTCGCGGTGATCACCACCAGCTTGTTCGTCCTCGGTGCGGACGGGAAGCTCCGTCTCTACGACGGCGAGACCGTTCGCCAGGCCAGCGACGGGGCTCCGGTGACGGCGACTTACGAGCTCGAGCTGCGCGCCACCGGCCAGCCATCTGTGATGTGCGCGACGACCAAGGGGGGTAACAAGCTCTGGGTCGGCACCAAGGGTGGCGACGTCATTTGCTGTTCTGCCGTGAAGGGTGGTCTCGACATCTGACCCTGTCATCTGACCCCGGCATCGCTTCAGTAATGAGGCGTTCGCCCAGTGATGTGGGATGATCGCAAGATCCCATGGACACTGCTTTTAGCCATGCCCTGAGAATCGTCGTCTGCCAGAGTTGTGGCGGTGCGGTCCACGGCGCGGCAGAGGGTGGGAAGGCTACCTGCAGTGTCTGCGAGGAGGCGGTCGAGCTTCCTCCGCGAAATGAGGCTGAGCACGGCGCCGGGCTGCCCGTGATCGATGAAGCCCAGCGGATGGCCCGTCTGTGGGAACAGGACCCCAGCGCCCCAGCTTTGGCTCCTGCGATCGAGCCTTTGGTTCATGGCGGCGAGCTGATCGCTGACCGGGCGGCCGATGCTTTTGCCGAGTGGCAGCTGTCTCGTGCGGCTCTCGCGGGTGGCGCCGCGGTAGCAGAGGACCGTTTCTACGGCACGACCTTGCTGCTAGCGCGCCACATGGCGCGGCAAGGCGACGACCTCATGCTCCGCGCGGTGCTCGAGACGGCGCTCGACGTGCTTCCCAGCCCCGCCCGGAAGCAGGTCATCCGTGGCATGACGGCCCGCGAGGCTGCGCGACTGGGCGATTTGCCGGCGTCGGAGGACTGGTTCGCCCCTTGCGATCCCCGGTCTTACGACTTGCACGCTGACAGCGCCTACCGGTGCACGGCGGCCTACCTGGCTACCGTCAAGCGCAAGTTTGAAGGGGTCCTCACCGTGCTTGGACCTCAAGCCGGCGCTCTGCCCATGTGCGACAACCTCGATCCGCTCTGTGCGGTGCTGCGAGCGAACGCTCACGAGCGGTTGGGCGATCTTGGCAAGGCCACCGCTGAGCTCTCGGCGGCCATGGAACGCATGCCCGACGGCCCAGAGACCATCGAGCAAGTTGTTCGTTCCCATGCCGACTTGGCGGCTTGCCGCCGGTGTTACGTGTCTGCCCGCTCCAAGATCGATGGCAGCACGGTGCTCAAGAAGGCTGGCAAGGGTGCGGCGGCAGCGCGGGCTGGGTCCCCGAAGGCTGGGTCCCCGAAGGCTGGGTCCCCGAAGGCTGGGTCCCCGGAGGCTGGGCCCCTGAAGGCTGGGTCCCCGCCGCCGCCGGTGAGCACCCGCCGGAGAGCTTTGCCGTGGATGATCCTCAGTGTTGCCTTTCTGGTTCTCTATCTGGTGACTGAGCCTGCTTCGACGACGTCGAGCGGTCAGCGTATCGACGTGTTCTTCTTCGTCTTGGCCGTGTCCTTCGCCTTGCCCGTGTGCTTCCTGCTGTGGAAGCAGCGGCGTAGGCGCAAGCACGGGTAGTCCTCGGCGTCAGTCGTCCACCCACTCGAACTCGGAGGACTCCCATGTGCCGCTGCGTTCTGTGCAGTCGAGCTCGTCGCCGTCACTGTTGATGTCGCACCGGAGCGTGAAGTCGAGCCCACTGCAGGGACTCGACGCGCTGGGGTTGCATTCCCAATCGATGTCGTATTCATCCTCCGAGCGGTACTCCCACTCGACGTCGTAGCGACCCTCATAGACCGTGTCGTCGTTCACCACCCTGAAGAAGAAGATGCCATCGCCGTCGCCCTCTAGGTCGATGCTCATCCTTTGGTTCACGTCCTTGCTCTGTGGTTTGCCCTTCCAATCGCCGACAATGGGTGGGTCCTGATACTCGTTGATGAAGGTGCAGCTGCTGAGCCACACCACTGCAGCGACGAGTGTGGCGGTTCCCAGAATTCGACTGCGATGGCCCGGTCCTCGGGTTGCTCGTCTCGTGTTGGTCTTCATCAGTTGCCCACCCTGGCGTCTGCGGTCCTGCGGCGAGACCCGAGCATAGCGGCAGCCTGCACGACCCGACAACCACCCCGGCGGACCCGCCCCGCCGCGGGCCGTACCGTATGCCGCGCGCAGCGTGTCTTGTCTTCCATGCGCAGCCCCTTGTTTTGGGGAGGGGCTCCAGCGCGCCGCTTCTCAAGTGCTCCTCTGCACGTCGAGCACGCAGCAGCTAGCGCATCATCTCGCGCACGTTGTCGACGGTGGCTGCGGCCAGGCCGGACAACAGCTTGGCTGGGTCGAGCTCGACGGCCAAGCTGAGGCCGAGCTGGTTCGATCCCACCGCTGCGGGCGACGTGGGGGCGTGGAGTCCCAGGAGATGCCCCAGATCGCTCCTCACGAGGTCTTGCCACGCTCCTTCGAGGTAGCCGATCGCTTCGGTGGCCGTCGCTGCGAAGTCACCGGCCAGCAGCACCTGCAATCTGAAGGTCTGCCTGTCGGTCGGTTTGAGGCCAGCGGCCAGAGCACTGGCCGCGCCGAGCAGGCCCCGCGCACCTCGGGCCATCGAGCCCTCGAAGGGGCCTGGCAACAGCACCGCTAGCGGCGAGTTGCCCAGTTGGCTGTGAAGCCCCTGCAGGCTCGGGTCGTCGAGTGCGGTCGGCACCGTGGCCAGTTTGCCCTGAGCGTAAAGGAGGGCGATGCGGGCAGGTCCGCGGTTCACGGCGCCGCCGTATTGGAATCCGACCACGTCAGGACCGAGGGCTACGAAACCGTGGTGGGTCAGACCGATGTTGCCCTCCACGCTCACCAGCTGATGGCCCACAACCCGTCTGGCGGCGCGGCTGGTCAGTCGTTCGCGGAACTTTCGCTCGATCTCCAATTGAGGGCGACGGTGGCGGACGAAATAGGCGATGGTGCTCTTCTGATCGGGGGGCACTCCCCGGCCGGGGCGGTAGTTGGCCAGTGCTAGTGCGGGCACGGCGCGCAGATCGATGCCTGTCGCTTTGGCCAAGAGATCGAGCCGGTCGTCACGCAACACCCGGGCGAGCGATGGCCTGAGCCACTGAAGCGAGATGAGCTCTTCGGGCTTGATCAGAACCAGCCACTGTAGCCTGGCGATGGTCAGCAGATCCGTGAGCGCCGGGATGTGCAGATCTGGCTTGCTAGGCGGCGGCGGTGGCACTTCGGGTGCTGACGGCGGCGCCGGCGCGCTGCAGCCTCCGGGGCCGAGACCGAGAGCCAGCGTCCCCAGGCTCGAGAGCGCTGAGCCGAGCAGCGTCCGGCGAGCCAAGGCGTGGGCTGACGGCGTCATGACGTCTCCGGGGGGCTGCTGGTTCAGGACACTACTAGGTAGGCGAAGCGGCGCTTCTTGCTGCCGATTCGCACCAGGTATCGCTTGCCTTTCTCCAAGGTGAGCTTCGGGTCGGTCACCCGCTCGCCTTCGAGGTATACGCCACCTTGCTTGAGGAGGCGCATCGCCTCGGAGGTGGACTTGGTCATCGAGGCGAGCTGCAACGCCTTGGCCAGACCGAGCCGCTGGTCCGTCGCTGCCACCTCGATCTCGGCAACGTCGTCGGGGACGCCGCCGGCAGAAATGCGTCGTCGCCGTGCAAAGGCCGCCTCGGTGTCTTCTTTGCCGCGGAAGCGCTCGCAGGTGTCGCGGGCGAATTGCTCCTTGGCCGCGATAATGTTTGTGGTCCCTGCGTCCACCGATGCTCTCAGCTCGGTGAGCTCGGCGGTGGTGCGTGGTGACAGCAGCTCCATGTAGCGCCACACCGCTTGGTCATCGATGAGCATGAGCTTCTGCAACATGTCGAAGGCCGGCTCGTCGATGGCCACGTAGTTGTCGGCGCTTTTGCTCATCTTGGGCCCCACCACCTTGCCGTCCACCAGCCGTGCGTCGATGCCTTCGAGCAGTGGTGTGGTCATGACCAGCTGGGGCTTCTTGCCGTAGCGAGGCATGATGTCCCGCCCGACCAGTAGGTTGAAGAGCTGGTCGGTGCCGCCGAGTTCGATGTCACTCTCCAGGGCCACCGAGTCGTAGCCCTGCAACAGCGGGTACATGAACTCGTGGATGTGGATCGGTCGCTGCGCGGCGTAGCGCTTGGCGAAGTCGGCGCGTTCCAGCATCCGGGCCACCGTGTACTGAGCGCCGAGCTCAATCATCCCGTAGAAGTCGAGCTTCTCGAGCCATTCCGAGTTGTAGCGCACCTCGGTCTTGTCCCGGTCGAGGACCTTGAAGGCCTGGGTCTGATAGGTCTCGGCTGCCGCCTTGACGTCCTGCCGAGTCAATCGTGGTCTGGCTTCGTTCTGGCCTGTGGGGTCACCGACCATCGCGGTGAAGTCACCGATGAGGAAGACCACTCGATGCCCCAGCATCTGGAACTGGCGCAGCTTTTCCAGCAACACCGTGTGACCGAGATGCAGATCCGGCCGAGTCGGATCGAAGCCGGCCTTCACGACGAGGGGGGTGCCTGTTGCCAGACGTTCTTCGAGCTCGCGGCGTACGTGCAGATCCACGACGCCACGGCACAGAGTCTCAAGCTGTGCTTCGACAGAAAGCATGATCGGGCGATGTTGGCCCCCCCCGAGAGGGTCGGTGCTGGGTCGCGGCGTTGCCGCGGGCCGGACGCTAGTCGTCGTTGCGGCCGGTGCCGCCGGTGGTGATCGGGAAGTCGCGGCTGTTGTTCACGATCTCGCGGAGCTCTTTGCCCACCTTGAAGAACGGCAGGTTCTTGGCTGGCACTTCGACGGCCTGGCCGGTTCGCGGATTGCGGCCCGTGTAGGCCTTATAGGGACGCACGGTGAAGCTGCCAAAGCCGCGAATCTCGATTCCTTCACCCCGCTGCAGCGCTTCGGTCATGGTGTCGAACACACAGTTGACCACGAGCTCTGCGCGGGCCTTGGTGATTTCGCCGCGCGTTGTGATGGCTTCGATCAACTCGCTTTTGGTCATCCCCACAGTCTCCTGAACGGCTGAGTTCACCAGCTCCGTACTTCCCCTGAGAGGGTGCAGTCAACCCCTTGTTATGTCAACGCTTTTTACTAAATATGAGCGAGTCGATGGCGATTGGCCGTTGGGCGCGCAATCGGAGGCTCAGTTGCCGCGGTTGGTTGGGCAGTTGCTGGGCCGCCAAGGTCACACAAACGCCCTCCTCCGCCATCGGCCATTGCCACTGGTGGATTAGCGAATCACCGTTCCAGATCTCTAGAATCGTTTTGGTTTTGGTTCTGGTTCTCATTTCGCTCAGGCCGTGGTCGGCTTGGTCGAGAGCCAGGCTGAGCAGGTGCGGCTCGAGCGATCGCCCCGCCAGGCTGGCTGGCAGACGGATCTGCAGCTCTGCCTCCGCAGCCGGGTTGGTTGGGTATAGTGCCAGGACTCGCCCGCCGGACACGCACGGGTAGCCTGAGAACGATGGCCATGCCCACCCCCCCTGTTGATCCGCCGGTGGCCATAGTGACTCGCCTTCGATGGTCAATACCCGCTCATCGGTTGGCGACACATCGAAGCTGATCGGCTCGAGCCACACTCTTGCCGGCCCCCCTGTGGGCCACTGGTAGCGGTATCGGACCATCTCCGGGCGACCGTGTCGCTCCCAAGTCAGGCGGTCCAGATCGTCACCTCGATAGCGAGCGATGGGGCTCCGTCCCGTCGGATCGTAGGCGAGGTTGAAGCCGTGGTCGGTGTCGAGCATGAGCAAGGCTTCGCCAGCGCTTTGGTCGGCGACGACCGCCGGCTCGAACATGGGCCGACCGCCCTCGCGGTCCCTCAGCTGGGCATGACTGGCGCCTCCGCGCAGCGCGAACCCCAACAAGCTCAGGCCGATGGTCACGCTGGCGACCCAGCGTAGCGATGGAGCGCGCCAGCGGCGTGCGCTGGGTGAGCTTCCACTAGGCGACAAAGCCAGCAAGCCCAGCGTTGCGAGGACCTGCTCGAGGGGCAGCACATCGGCAAACATTCGCGCGCCGCCCCCTGGGTAGTTGCCATCGAAGTAGAAGGGCGCGTAGCACCCAACGTGAAGGAGCACCGCCAAGCTGAGCAGGCGGGCGGCTCGGTGACGCCAGCTGTGCACGGCGCCGATCAGCACCAATGGAAAGAGCAGTGCGGTGTTGAGTGGATCGGCCAGGTGCACCTTCAGCCGCCGCAGACTCGTGCCGGCGGCGGCCAGCAGCCCAAAGCCGTCGGGGAGGTTGTGACGCACGAAGTCACCGTGCTCCCCAAGGCAGCCGATGCCAGCCCCGAAGCTGTAGCGAAAACAACCAGGAGGGCCGTCACTGAGGGCGTAGTAGGCAGATTGAGCCGTCATGCCGACGCTGCCTGTGGCGGCGTGGTTCTGGGCAAGCCAGAGCGTCACGCCAGGGATGGCGGCGAGGGCGAAGGCGCAGGCGGTCGTGGGCTGCCACAATCGTCGCGCGCCTGGGAGCCAGAGGAGCAGCACGACGGTGGTCATGCCGAGTGCCAGCGCCGAGGCTGGCCGAGTGGCCAGCAAGCCACCGGAAGCCAAGCCGGCCAGCAGGACCGGAGCGTGGCGTGCCGCCCACGGGTGCAGGCTGGCCGCCCACCTCGTGTTCGTCCTGGTGCTGGGCGCCGCCGACCCCTTGGGCGGTTCGCTTGCTCGCAAGAGGCCCAGCAGCGCGGTGGTGACATAGAGGGCGGCAAGGCCGTGGGACATGGTGTCAGCGGTGTGATAGCGCAGGGCGCCACAGGTCACCGACAAGCTCGCCGCCACGTTGACCAGTGTTGGCTCCCGAGTCCGCCACCGGTCGGGTCCGAAGACGAGGAGCTGCCGTGTGAGAGCGACGGTCGCCAGCACCAGCAGTGCGGCGATGACCGGTCCCACCGCCAAGGGCGCGCCCAGCTTGAAGCCTATCGCCAGGATGGCGGGATAGCCTGGCGGAAAAATCCCACTGACGGCGGGCTGCCCAGCCACCGTGGTGCGCAGCAGAAAGCGGCCGAGCACCCCATGCTCCGGGTCACTGATGGGCCAGGCGAGCATGCCTTCCGACAAGGCGCGCGCCTGCAACCAGTAGCCTGTCGCATCGATGATTCGCGGTCCGCCGCGCAGGTAATAGGCGATGTAGCCTGCTGATAGCAGCGCGGCGAGCAATGGTGCGATGACTCGGGGCCAGAGGCTTCCTCGGCGCCCGAGCACCCTGGGGAGCAGCAGCCCTGCAGCCAGGCTCGCGATCAGCGCGGCCAGTCTGGGCCCGTCGTCCGGTAGTGACAGGACGTTGGAGAGGCTCAACGGGCGGCCGTCCCGGTCGGCACCGTCTCGACCACCCACAGGTGGTAGTGCACCGCGTCGCCGCCACGAGGCGTCAACTCCAGGTCGATGGTGCCGTCGAGCCCCTCGGGTAGGCGCAGGTCGACCTCCTGCCATACGCCGATGCGCCGCTTGGTGGTCAGCGTCCCGATCACCGTGCCGGCGACGGACACCTCCGTTTTGGTCTCATGTTCCGGCGCCATCCGCACGATGAGTCGGCCGCTCGCCTGCGGCGCAGTGACCGTGGCGCGCTCGGTGTAGTCTGGTGGGATGATGCGGCCCGCATCGAACAGGTCCCGTCGCGAGTCGGCGGGGTCGGCGAGCACGCGGTAGCGCACGAAGCCCACACTGGGCTGCGGCAAGTTGTAGCGGTGCTGTCTTTCGCTCAGCAGATCCCCAACGTCGACTTCGTCGACGACGCGCTCGTCGGTTCGCAACGAACGCGGTGTGCCGTCCCGGTCTAGGGTGGACCAGTCGGCGCTGTAGAGGACCTTCTCGGCACCGCCGCAGATGACGTTGCCCCGTACGGGCACCGCCGTCAGGTAGCGTCCGAAATAGGTCGGCAGATCACCCCACCAAGACGGGTAAATGGCCATCACGTCGGGGCGCTCACCCACCGGCATGCGTTCGATCAGCTCGATGGTTGCACCCAAGCCGTGCACGGTGGCGCGCGCGAAGGGGTAGGCGTGGTAGCCGCCTAAACCAATCAAGTCCAACCCAGGTCGGTCAGACATGTAGATCAGCGCGCCGGCGTCACCGACCAGCACCCGGGAGACGCCCAGCTTCTTGAGCACCAAGCCGGCGGTCACGTGCTGGTCGAGGATGTTGCGGCAGGCGCGACCGAAGAACCAAATCTGGTCCTTCATGCGAGGTGCCTGATTCGCCCAATACGCCACGACGATGCCCAAGGCCAGCAGTGGTCGCAGCGCCCAGCTGAAGCGCAGCAACCCTTTGCGACCGGTGGACGCCTGGCTCGCCACTACACCCACGCCCATGGCCGCCAGGATCATCAGCCAAGCCACCGCCGGCATGGCATAGCGCTCGTTGTGCCACCGCAGCTGGTTGTTGAGGGCAACGGTGAGCATCCAGAACACGATGTGGGCCCACATCATGAGCGCTGCCGGTCGTAGCCTGCGCGATGCCAGCGGGACGAGCGCCACCGCTGGGATCAGCCAGCCAAATGGGATCTGGCTGGCAAAATGATGGTGGGTCAACCGCGGGATGATGTAGCCGAGCAGTGACAGATAGCGGTCCCACATGTCGCTCGGTGACATGAAGGGGTTGTTGATGAACAGCTTGGCAATCCCGCCGTTGGCGGACCACTCGCCGGTCAGCGCCACGTTGAGGAAGCCCTGAGCGATGAGCAGCAACACTCCGGGCAGGCCTACGGCGATGAGGGTGCCGACGATCCCGCGCAGACCGCGGGCCACGCCGCTCCGATGCCCATGCCAGGCACACCACCCACCGAATACGGCCACGCAGACGCCCGACTCGGGTCGCGTGGCGACCAGCCCCGCGCTAGCGATGCCGGTCCACCACGCGAGCCGTTTGGCCGCTCTGGCTTTGCCGGCAGAGGGTGCCGCCCTGGGTTGGTCGGGCGGAGCCTCAGACGCAGTGTATGGCGCTGGTTCCGAGCGCCAGCAAAGGTTGGTTTGCCGCAGCGCCAGTGCCAGGCACAGGCCCCAGACGCCGAGGT
Source organism: Myxococcales bacterium (assembly GCA_030590865.1). Classification (GTDB taxonomy): domain Bacteria; phylum Myxococcota_A; class Polyangia; order Polyangiales; family Polyangiaceae; genus JAPYTK01. Next base: position 17,860 of record JAUVCD010000063.1, read on the forward strand.
GGAAGGCGTTTTCCATCCCACTGAACAAGGTCCAGTCGAGGGCTCCCATGGACAGCACTGCCGGCGGGACCAGGAATTGCAGCCACCGTGGAGTGGGCTGGTGGTCGGCGCCCGTCCTGGGGCCCCTTGCTAGCGAGCCCACGCAGAGGAGGAACAGGACGATGCTCAGGCAGGCGACGATGGCTGCCCAGAGCATCAGATTGAGCTCTCGGAACCCCAGCCAGTACCCGGCACCGAGCACCATGGGGTAGGTGAGGCTGGTGTTGCCGCTCGAGTAGCCGTTGCCCTCGGACCACTGGTAGGGGTACCCGCGGGCGAAGGACCGCGCGTAGTCGAAGTGAATGAAGACGTCGTCCAGTGGCGCCGACCACATGCCCCCCGTCTGCACCAGCATGTACCCGTAAAACGCGGAGGCGGCGAAGAGCGTGCACCACATCGCCCAAAGCGCGTAGGCCAGGGTGTCGTGTTCGCGCCACCACTGAGCGGCACCATCGAAGGCGGGCATCCAGCGGGTCAAGCGAGCCGCCTCTTGCGGTCCTGTGGCCTCTGTCTCGAGGACCTCTTCAGGCTCATCTGGAGCGTCAGCAGGACCTGAGTCACCCGGGATGGTAGGTGACTGCGGTGTACCCAGGGTGTGGGGTGACCCCGGATTGCTGGGCGAGTTGCTCACCAAAGATCTCTGGAAGTGGCGACGAAAACCCGAAGGCCGCATCTATCACGGCCTGCCTTGGCGCCCAACTGCCTGCTGAACGGTTCGGTGGCTTGGCCTCGTATTAAACCGGAGATTCCTAGCCTCGACGAGTCCTTCGTTGACCGGTCCGGTCAGGGTCGGTAAACATTCGAACAAGTCTGTCTCCTTCCCCTAAGCCCCAGAACCGATTGACCTGAGATGCGTTGGACCGTCGAGATATCTCCGATAGGCGAAGGCCCTCCGACCCAGAAGTTGTGCCTCGAGGCTGCTCATTGGCAACCGGCGCTGCAGAATGCTCGCAAGCTTCGCGGCGAAGACGAGAAGCTCAGCGGGCTGTCGGTCGAGTTTCTCGACAACGGCTGCACGGCCATCGATTCGAGCCTCAGGCTGAAATACTCGGTCTGTGAGGCACCGGACGACGCGCCACTGATCGACGTAGAGGCTGCGGAGGAGGCCAAGGCTGCCGAGGAGGCCAAGAAGGCCGAGGAGGCCAAGGCTGCCGAGGAGGCCAAGAAGGCCGAGGAAGCCAAGGCTGCGGAGGAGGCCAAGAAGGCTGCGGAGGAGGCCAAGGCCGCCGAGGAGGCCAAGGCTGCGGAGGAGGCCAAGGCTGCCGAAGAGGCCAAGAACGCGGAGGCAAGCGATCGGCCGAACAAGCGGTCGCGACGGTCCCTTCGGGATGGCGCTGGTAAGGGTCAGCGAGGCGAAAAGGCCAAGGGCTCGGCGCAAGCCGGCTCGCGGCCCATCAAAAAGACCCTCAAGCTGGGAACGCCGGTCTCTGAGGACCTCGACCGGTCGGTGGGCAAAGCTCTTCCTTCCGAGCCGCCGGGCGAAGTAGCCCCCTTCGATCCCGATGTACCTCCCGTCGACACGGCGCAGGTTCCGTACCGACTCGTGTCCGAGCAGCGCCGTAGTCCAACGGCGGACGTACCGATCACCCACTACGAAAGGGTGTTCGGCCTGACGGACAAGCTGCCTCTTGCTCAGGTCGAGGCGTTTCTAGTTGCCCGTCTGGCCGAGGTCCGGGCGCAACTGAGCGACGCGCCCACGGGCCAGCTCATCAGCCTCGCCCTGTTCGACCAGCTGTTCGAAGATCGACCGGAGCGGCCACCGGTGGCCACCCTCCGATGGAGAGACTGGCGAGACAGTGAACGGGAGCTGGTGTTCTTCCCCTACAGTGCGAAGCCCACGGTCACGGTCGATGATGCTGCGGTCGCGTTGGGCGCTGATGTCATCGATCCTGCCAAGCCGACGGCCCCGCCGCTCGGTGCCAAGCGCGCCAAGCCGGCCCAGAAGGGCGGGAAGAAGCCGGCCAAGGCCAAGCCCAAGCTGTCCAAGAAGGCGAGCGACGGTGACGTGGCACCGCCGTCTCGGCCGATCAAGGCGATGGCCGTGATCGACGTCGACGAGGGTGCGGCCACGAGAAGGAAGTCCAAGGCCAACAAGGCCAAGCCCAGCAAGGCCAAGGCCGCCAAGGCTGGGTCCGCCAAGGCAGACGTCAAGGCGCCGTCTGGCGATGAGCCGAAAGAGGGCGCGGTCAAGCGACCGGCTCGCAAGGACCGCGAGCCGTCTCGCAGCTCAGGCGATGAGGCGAAGGCCGATCATTCGAAGACCGAGCGTTCCTCCCGTCGGTCTATTGGATCGCGTAAATCCATCGGTGGGGCGAAGAAGAGCCGCGACACATCGGGGAAGACGGCGGGCAAGGACTCGAAACCGAGGGCCAGCTCGTCGCGGCGCTCCAAGCCGGGCGCAGAACGGCGATCACGGCGGTCGGTAGGAAAGCAGGCCCCGGCTGCAAAGAACGACGGAACCGCGGACGGCAAGTCCCGTCGCTCTCAGCCCAGCTCGCGGAAAAGCGGTCTCGGCGAAAAACGGGACGCCGCCCGCGGGCGTACGCTCAAACTCGGCTCAGGGAGCAAGAATCGGCATCGCCGGTCACCGCCTCCTCCCGCCTCGGAAGACGAGTTGCTGCCGCCGGAGGAGCAGGCCAAGCGCGAGGCGGCTGCACGGGAGCGAGTCAGCGGCATGATTCCGCCGGTGTCCAAACCTGGGACCCGCGTCGGCGGTGAGGACCTCATCACCGATCTGTTCGAAGCCATGAGTGAGCTTCACTACCTCGACGACGCGCTGCAAGGTGCGGGCTTCGTTCTCAGGTTGGCGTTGGAGAAGCTGCCCAGTGAGGCCGGGCTCGTGTCTCTCTTCGACATCGATACCCGAGAGTTCGTCGTCGTCCAGCAAACCGGGGGCAAGACCAGTGGGCTGCTTTTGCGCCTGTCCGAGCGCTCTGAGCTCCAGCGCAAGGCGATGCGCTCTACCAAGGCGATCGTGTTGTCTGCTATCGAGGACTCCTCTCTCGCGGACGGGGGCAAGGTCGATCCCCGTTGGGAGAAGATTGGCATCCTGCCTCGCAGCCTAATTTGCGCGCCAGTCGAGCGGGGAGGGCGCTACCTGGGCCTCGTCGAGTTGGCCAATCCGTTGGACGGCAAAGGGTTCAGCGAAGCGGACGGGAACGCCCTCGAGTACATCGGCGAGCAATATGCCGAGTTCCTGTCTGAACGGGGTGTTCTGATCGACCCTGATGAGGTCGTCGCGAGCGCCGAGGCGGGCGCCGAGTAGCGACCGCCCCGGTCTCCGTGTCCGGATGGCTGGCGCGAGTTGGAGAGGCGCGGGGGCGACGGTGGGCAGAGCGGGCAGTCCGATAAAGAGCCTCAGGGAGAAGCTGCTCTACTTCGCTCTGGTGCCCGCAGTGGCCATCGCGGTCCTGTTGCTCGGGGCCGCGGCTCTGCGTGCCACGTTGCAGATCGAGAAAGCGAGTACCCAGGCGGTTTTCGATGCGACGTGGTCGTTGGCTGAGGAGCGAGTCGATCGTCTGGACAAGATGATCATCGCTCAGGACAACGCGGTGGCGGCGAGCGTCCAGGTCGGAGCTTTGCCCACTATCGCCGAGCGCTGGCTGTTCTCGGCGGTCCGCGAAACCCCCACGGTGCGGGCCGTGCTGGTGCTCGACGTCAGCCACCCAGAGCGGGAGGTGCGGGCCTTCGTGTCCCGCCGGCCCGGTCAAGAGGACGACGCGTTCCGTCGTATGCTCATCAACCGGATGATCCCGCG
>JAUVCD010000175.1 GCA_030590865.1 Myxococcales bacterium
GGCCGCAAAGGCGATCAACGACTCGGTCACCTCGGGCCGCTCGGCAGCTGCCACGGCGGACTCGGCGACGGTGATGAGCCAGTGGTGCAGCGCTGGCGTCGGTTCCGACCCCTCAGGTCCACCGAATTTCTCCGGGCAACGATCGCCGGTCGCCTGGGCGCCGGGTCTTAGGGGCTCGCTCATCTCGACTTGGCCCGGTCGGTCGCTCTGCGCCTCCACGCTGGAGGACCCGATCCCAGGACGCTTGCGGGATAGCAACGAAAGGACCATGGTGGCCACCGGAACATGGCGAAAAACAAGAAAAAGAAGAAGGTCCCGCAGCGCCACGGTGTCCTCGTTGACTCCTTCACCGAGCTCAACAAGCGCCACTTCTCCGGGCAGCTCGAGGTGCCAACCTGTCTGCGGTTCGACAAGGTGGAGAAGCCTGAGGACGACGGCCACGGTCACTACGTCGACGCGGCCAACTCGCTCACTGTTTCGCTCGAGGCGCGCGCCTTCGGCCCGCTCTTCTACCGCGACGCCTTGTTGCACGAGATGATCCATCAGGCGGTCGCGAAGCTCGATGGCCATCCCGCCAAGGACCACGACACGCACTTTGTGGCCCGGGCCAACAGCATTGCTGATGCACTCGACCTCAAACACGTCGAAGCCGACTCGCGAAGCGCAAAACAGTGGCCAAAGACGCTGCGGAGCGAAGACTACTACGGCGCCGCCGAGAGCCAGGCACGGCAGCAGGTCAAGTGGCGCAATCCGCGCTCGTCCACTGCAAAGTCGGCGCCATCAGGAGCCCTGCGATCCAACGCTCCGGGCGCTCATGGCCGAACCAGCGGCGGCGGTCACGGCGACCGCTAAGGATCGGCTGGCTCCGCCGCCTCATCATCCGCCGCCTCATCATCCGCCGCCTCATCGGCAGCCTCAGGCGCCTCAGTCAGGTCACCTTCAGCCTCGCGGTCCTGCCTAGGCTCGTCCGCTTCGCTGCCGCCAGGCGAGACCTCACTCGCGCTGGCGTCCGCCTCGGCTTTGCTCGCCGCCGGCGCCTCGTCCGCACTGGAACCGTCGGTGAGGTCCAAAGCGGGCACGGCGCGGATCCAGATGCCGCCTTCGTTGAAGTTGCTCCAAGCGGTCCGAGCCCAGGGGATCAACAACGACACCAGCCAAGCCGACCACACCGCCATCGCCAGGCGCCAGAACCACACCGACGCGCTGAGCACCCAGGGCCGAGGCAGGGCGCCGGTGCTGTGATCGACGTACCAGCTCAGCTGAGCCCAGCTGCCACCGCCAAAGCGGGTCTGTGCAAACGCCACCATCATGTAGGGGCTCTCTGCAATGCCCTGGTAGACCACCGATGCCAAGACGCCGGCGAACAGGAGGGTCCAGGCCGCCACACCGACTTGCGCCCCGTTGTGGGCCCAGCGCCCCAAGGACCAGCGCTTGCGGTAGGTGATGATGAAGAACCAGCCAGCGATCCCGATGGCCACGGGGTAGGACACCTGGGTCAGTCCGGCACCGAGCACCGCCCATTGCCAGCTCTTGAGCGGACTTTGGGGCACCCGCCCCAAGGCCAGGCCCAGCAACACGAGCAGCGCCAGATAGCCCCAGAGCTGCACCTGGGGCCCCCAGCTGGGCCCGCCGGTGAAGATCAACCAACGGTCTGGAGGTAGCCGCACGCTCACCCGGCCGTTGGCCAACTGATCACCCAGCTTGATGGCTGGGGCGCGATAGATCATGCCGATCCCGCCGGACTGCTGCCAGGCCACTTTCACCAACTGGCGACCCGGCTTCAGCGCCACCTTCACTTCGCCACCAGCCCCCTCGCTGGGCTGGGCTTGGTCATCCACGGTCAGCCGGGTGATCCGCACGCCCGTCGGGATGGTGAGCGGGTACACGCCGCCGGTACTGGAGTGCACCGACAGGCTCAGCTCGGCCTCGCCAGCCCGCTCCTTGGGGGTGAGCTCGAGCGAGGCTCCTTGAATGGTGAGCGTACGACCAGGGGCCGGCGGTGGACGCTGGAACGTGAGCGCCAGACGCTCGCCTGGCCAGGGCCTGAAGGTTGGGCTCCAGCGGTCCTGGGAGAGGTGACTGACCGGCGCCAGCCCCTCGCTGGTGCAGCGCCAGACCGGTCCACAATTGAGGGTCCAGACTTCGCTCCAAGGCTGCTCGACCGCAGCCCGCAGCTCGAGCTTGTCGCTGACGACCAGGGCACTACGGAACGAGGCCTCAGCGGTGTTGCGACCCAAGGTGACGACCAGGTCCCGATCCTCTTGGGGGAAGCCCCCGTCCAGTACCTTCTCGCCAGGCAACAAGGGGATGCGCACCACGATGGCGCTGCCTGGAGCGCTCACCCGGCGCAGGACAGTGCGCATCGTCCAGCTCACGCCCGCGTCGAGGGTGCGCGTCACCTGCAACCAAGGTGGGGTGCTGAGCGCTTTGGGCGCCACCTCGGGAGTGGGAGTCTCGTCAGGTGGTGCGTCGCCAGGCTCGGTCGCCACCGCGCGGCGCCAGTGGATCGACGAGTCGGCGTGACCGTCCTTGTCGACGCCATCGACCTCCCAACCGTCAGCCTCGACCTGCACCGAATGGGGCGCGGTGCCGAGGGTCAGGGTGAGATCGTCACCGGCAATGGGGCCAGCGAGCTTCACCTCGTGAGTCCCCGGACCAAGGCGCAGGTGCAGGTGTCCCTTCAAAGAAACCAGCACGCGACTCGGCTTGCCATCGACCTCGATGGTCGTGGGCACCCAACTCTCCGCTGGCCCAGGCAACTGGTAGCTGGCCGTTGCGCCCACGTGGACCTCAGCAACCAGCTCGAGGGTCTGGCCAGAAGCTCGCGCCGTCATGGAGCCCACGGTGACGCAGCCCGGCGAGCACTCCGGGGGCCGGGTCAGCCGAGTCTTGAGCTCGTCGAGCAACTCCTTGGAAGGCGCCGCCGCTTGCGCCGGAAGGCTGGCGCCGAAGGTCACGGCCCCCACCAGGGCGGCCACGACGGCAGTGTCTGCCACGCTTCTCTTGGGCCTGGTCGGCGACGCTCCGGGGCGTGACCGGCGGAGCAACAAGACCGAAAGCCAGGCTGCCAGGGCGATCGCCAGTGCCGTCAGACCGGCACGCATGGTGGGCGACAAGAGCCACAGCCTGATCTGGTGCCCCTGCTCCACCGGCCCCACCCAACGGAGGGTCGACCGGGAGAACCTCCAGCGGGGCACGCCGTGACCGGTCTGGATCACGGCCTTCGGATCCTGCTGGGCCCGCTCTGCCAGCTTCTCCTTCTCCTTCTCCTTCTTGGAGATACCCAGAGAATCGTCACGCCCCCAGGGGGCCGTCGGCGCATCGGGATCACCGCCAGCACCAGCGTTGAGCACGCCAACCATCCCAAACTCCGGGTTGTCAGCAGGCCCAGCAACCCCATACCGGTTGCCGCTCAGGCGGGGCGACGGCTCGCCCATCGACCCCTCTTCACCGCGGGCGCGGGTGCCGCTCCCTCCTTCACGGTTGTCCGAGTCTTCCTCGGCGATCTGCTCGGTTTCCCGCTCATATATCTCCTGGGCGGCGATCTCTTCGGCAAGCGCGTGGGGGTACAGCAAAGCCCGCACCTCGAGAGCCGCGAAGGACAGCAGGCCGAAGATCAGCACCGCCGATGCACCCCACCAAACCACCCGCGACGCGGTCAACAGCCGCCCCGGAGGCAGGTAGTGCAACAAGGCCATACTGCCGACCAGCCCTCCCCAGGCCCACCACGGTGCGTAGGGGCTCTCGTGGCACAGCACCATGACCAAGGCGGCCAGGGGCGCCCAGCGCCAGTGACCCAGCTTGCCCGCTGCCGCTGCGATGATGAGGATCCACAGCAAGTCGAGGGCATCCCAGCGCGACAACCGGCTTGGCGACACCGTATCGGCGCCGCTGGCGCCTAGCAGCTCCCAGCCGGGCGGCAACCGAACGGCTACCTGGAGCGACTCGACGTCGGTCGACCAGCCTACCGCCGCGAGGTGAGTCGGCATGCCTTCGCCGCGCCACTCGGCGAAGAGGTCAACTGCCCCCTGACGTAGCTCGACCCCTGGCTTCTCGGAGGCCGGGTCAACGGTGATCAAGTGGTCTAGCACCGGTGGTGGCGCTCCCACTTGACCCAGCTCGCCCTGGCCTAAAAAACTCAGCCGCCAGTCCCGACGCATCCGGCCACTCAGATGGTCGACCACCGTGTAGCCCCCACCATCGAGATCCAGCCAGAGCGAACGCCCCAAACCCAGATGATTGGGCGGCGGCTCGGGGTTGCCACGCCGCAGGGTCTTGACCGTGAAGCTGGCCGGTGCCCGCAGCTTGAAGGCCTGCAGCTTGCGCCACCGCTCGGGCAAGTTAGTCCGCGAGGGGTCGATGGCGGCCCCGCCGGCCACCTCAACTTGACGGAGCGCCACGTTCGGCTGCCAGGCCCACACTTCTTCGGTGGGCCAGGGCTCAGCCCGCTTGCTCAGCTCGAGCGCCTCGATCGAGCCGCTGTGGCGCTCGCGGATCAGCACGGTGTGTTTGCCCTTCTTGGCCTCGAGCACCAGCACGCCGTCCTGCTCGAAATGGGCCGGCAAGCTCTGAGCCTCGAGCTCGAGCAACACGCCGCCCTCGAGCAAGGGAGGTGCCAGCCGCACCTCCCGCGGGCGGCCGCCGACGCGCAACCCAATACGCGTGGTGACCACCAGCGGCACACCATCTTCGATGCGCCGCATCACCTCGATCTCGAGTCGCTCGGGCTCGGCCTGCCCGCCCTCGTCGTCACCGGGTGCGCTACCGCCCAGCCACACGCTGCCGTCGGCCTCCCGGCGTGGTGACGTCACGACCCGGTCGCCTGTCTTCACCGTAACGCGGGCTACCGAGTCAGGCACCGGCAGCAGATCCGGCAGCTTGCGCCAAGCGAAGCGCCCCTCCACGGTGTGCCGGCCAGCGGGCAAGGCGATCGAGGGCACCCCCGCGACATCGAGCACCACCCCACGCTCGGCTCCCACCGTCACCCCGACAGGCCAGTGCTTGGACGACCCCGGAAGAGGCACTCGGGTGGACCGCTCGGTGAGCAACTGCAGCCGAAAGCTGCCGCCAGTCGCTGATACCTCGAGCCTCAAGCGTCCCAGCCAAGCGCATACCCGCTGGTCCTCGACCAAGGTGCAGGCATCGTCGCCCACCTCGTCGAGCACCCAGGGGATCCACTCGCGAAGCTCCGCCGGCACCTGCGCGGCCTTCAGGCGCTCGGCCCGTCCCGCCGAGCTGACCAGTAGCGCAGCCAAGACCCATGCAGCTAGCGCACCGCGCCCAAGCCACGCCCCTTCGATCCATCGTCGTCTCACGCTCACGGCTCCCCCTTGCGCCCCCAAGGCGACAAGGGGGGCACTATGCCCCTCTCGGCGGGCGGGTGGACGAACGGCGCTCCCCACGCTCGACTTCAGTTTCTGGTCGCGCGGGGCTGGATTTCGGCGTGCTTTTGAAGGCAGACCAGGGGGCAAGGTCGCCCCCAGTCCGCCCTAATAAACCCAAACAATCCAAGGCTGTTATGCGCCATTCTTACAATGAGTTCACAGCTATTGGACCGACCCCCGACAGGCTCGCCTGCTCGTGCAGCGGGAGCGGCTGTGCTACCATTTTTAGTGACGGCGTGGACCACATCAAGCGGCCGCGACCTGGAGGAAAATGTACGGAAATCGCAACGCCTCGGGCGGCGGTACTCGCCCGGCAGGGGGCTCAACGCCCACCGCCGATGGGACCGCACGCCAGCACCGAAGAAAAGTCACAGCGCCGGCGCTGCAGGCGCGCAAGGGCGGTCAGCCCATCGCCATGGTGACCGCTTACGACTACACCATGGCGAGGCTGCTGGACCGAGCGGGTGTCGACATCCTGCTGGTCGGCGACTCGCTCGGCATGGTCGTCCAGGGCCGGAGCTCGACCATCCCGGTGACCCTAGAGGAGGCCTGCTACCACACCCGCGCCGTGGCCCGGGGCGCTGAATACGCCCACGTGGTCGGCGACATGCCCTTCATGAGCTTCCAGGTCTCGGCCACCCAGGCGGTGCAGAGCGCCGGAAAGCTGGTCAAGGACGGCATGGCCGAGAGCGTCAAGCTCGAGGGTGGCGAAGATGTGGCCGAGCACGTCAGCCGCATCGTCCGAGCTGGCATCCCGGTGATGGGACACGTGGGCCTGACGCCCCAGTCGGTGCATGCCCTCGGCGGCTATCGCGTCCAAGGCAAGGGACAGAACGCCGCTGAGCGCATCGTGGCCGATGCCATCGCCCTCGAACAAGCCGGCGCCTATGCCATCGTGCTCGAGGCGATGCCGCCTGACGCTGCCGCCGAGGTGACCGAGGCGGTCTCGGTGCCGACCATCGGAATTGGGGCCGGAGCTGGCTGCGACGGCCAAGTGCTGGTCTGTTACGACATGCTCGGCATGACCGTGGGGCACAACCCCAAGTTCGCCAAGCACTTCGCCGAGGTCGGCGACCAGATCCACACTGCGGTCCAGGACTATGTGCGAGAGGTGCGGGACGGCAGCTTCCCCGGACCAGAGCATTGCTACCGGACCAACGAGTCGCGCTCGGAAAAGAAGAAGCTCGCCGTGGTGTAACGGGCCGCCAGGCCCCTCGCCACAGCGTCGAGCTAGGCCGCTGGCTTCGGTGCCGTCCTTCGTCGACGAGGCGCCAGGGCCCGCAAAATGAGCTCGGCGAGCAGCAGGCCGAGCAGACCAATGGCGACGTAGGCTGAGACATCGACCGCCGCCGTCATGCCGCCGAGCTCACGGTGAGCCGACCCATCAGGGGCGGGACGAGGCCGCAGATCGACCTCTGACTCGGCGACTGCCGCTACCCGATGAACCGTGGTGCCGTCGAGGGTGAGCTCATAGAGACCGAGCAGCTCGGGGATGGCGCGTCGCGAGGTTTGGTCCGGAGCTTGATCGAGGGACAGCACAACGCGCTGGTCCTGTCGGGTCAGATGGGCCACCTCGACCTGCTGAAAGCCATCGAGGGGCCATGGGGTACCGACGGTCGTGCGGGCGACCCCGCCAAGGGAGCGCGCCGTGTCGACCAAACGCAAGAGCAAGGCTAAGAAGCCGGGACGCAACGCCAGATCACTCGTGGCCGTGCTGAACGGCAGCGTGAGACTGTAGGCCACGCCCCGCCCGATCCGCCGCTCGAGCAGCAGCGGCGCGCCGTCCTTCCACTTGACCAAAGTCCTCAGCTCTGCCGGGTGTTCGAGATCGAGCTGCGCCCTGCCACGGGCGGCGATGGCATCAAGCCCTGCCGCCGCCTCGCCAAAAACACTGTCGCTGTCCCCGTCGATCCCTTCCTGGGGCGTTTTGGACCACCGCACGATGGCCGGCAACAAGGGCGAAAAACCAGAGCCGAGCGGCGCGGCCCCGGCTCGCTGACCGAGGGTGATCAACATGACCCCGCCCTTTTCAACCCACCCGGCCAGCTCCCTACGCTGGCTAGGCGTGAACCCAGGGACGTCATCCACGATGAGCAAGCCGAGCCGCTCGAGCTCCTCCCCTCGCTCGGGCACGGTGGCCAGCGGCTGTAGCTGCGCTCCCAGATCCAGGGCAGCCAACGCTTGCTCCACCGGCGGCGGCCCACCGGTGGCCACCCGCGAGCCCGGTGCGTTGCTCACGATGCCGACCTGCAACTGCCCACCCAGCGAGACCACCGGTGCGATGTCGTCAACGGCAATCGCATCGCTCCCAGTGAGGGCCGCGTAGAGCCGGATCCCGGCGTGTTGGGTCTGGGCCGATTCGGGGATGGTCAACACCACGTCCGCAGATGGTCCGCTCATGCGCAAGCGACTGCCGACCAGCACCTCAGCGCCTGCGCGCACCTCGATCCGCCGGTCGCCAGGGGCGGGCGCCTCGTCTTCTGCCCCTTTGGCTCGTGGACTACAGGCGACCCGCACGGCCACCCGCTCGGCGACTCGATCGGCGCGGACGACAGCACAATCGTCAGCGGCGCCACGGATCTCGGCGAGGGGCACCCACAGCTTGACACCTTGGGCAACCTCGAGGGGCGCGGCCTCGGGCCCCCCGTCTGCCAGATCGCTCAGCACCACGACCCGCTTGTCGGCGTGCTCCAGGTTTCGCAGCAGCTCGGCACCAAGCTGTACCGCACCCTCCAGATCGGTGCCTCGGTCACTCTGCACGACCCGGTCGAGCACGCCTTTGACCGAATCGAGGTTGGTGGTGGCCGCCAACGCGACTCGCGGCGGGGCCCCAGCGAGCACGACGGCAACAGCATCTCCCGGTCCAATCCCACCGAGCAGCTCTGCAGCCGCCTGGTGAGCTCGCTCGAAACGTGAACGGTCCTCCCCGCTTTCAAGCGTGGCGGCCCGCATGCTGAGCGAGTCGTCGATCACGATGGCCAGCGCCACCGATGCGCCGGACTGCCGAGCCAACGACAGCCGCGAGCACTTCATGAACGGGGTCGCGCCGAGCAATGCCAACGCGATAATCGCCAGCACCCGAATCGAGAACAGGGCCCGATCCTCCAGCGCTGTGCGACGCTGAGCGACCGCCGGGTTGGGCGGCACGAGCTTGGTCGCCGCAAAGGCCTCTTCGTCCGGTGGTCGACGGCGCAACAGATGAGCCACCAGCGGTGCCGCTACGAGCAACCCCACCGCCAGCGCCGCCCAGGTCAGGAAGCTCACCGGCACGCCTCCGCAGCGGCCTGCAATACCTGGCGAACCACCCGCACTGGATCGTCCTGGGAGCAAGCGCGCACCAACCGCCCCCCCTGCCCTTCGATGGCCCGCCGCCACGTCTGAACGTGCCGCTCGAGCCGCTGTTGGTACTCCCGCCGCACCGCGTCCGCGTCGGTGACCACCAGCCCATCCCCCTCGATGGCCCGCAGACGGACCTTGCCGGTGAAGCCCAGATCCCGCTCTACCGGATCGAGCACTTGGACCACCACCAAGGACCGCCGGTTGCTCCCGATGGAGACCAAGGGATGCATGGCTGCAGCGGGCAGATCGAGCAGGTCGGACAGCACGACGATCACGCTCCCGCGGCTCACCCGGCGGGCCAAGAGGCCCACGGTTCGCTCCACAGCGGACAGGTCGTCGCTGAGATCGCCTGCCGCCGAGATCAGCTCGAGACGGCTGACGATTCGCTCGAAAGCGCCGAGGCCGAAGCTCGCAGGCAGCGAGGCGAGCTGCCCAGCGCCCAGCCAGCTGAGACCCACTGGATCACCGCTCGAAATGGCAACCCGGGCCAGCGCTGCAGCGATCAGCGCGGCATAGGCCAGCTTGGCTCCAGGAGCCGTCGATCCCCGAAAGCCCATCGAGACACTGGTATCGAGACACAACCAGAGCGCTCGATCCGTATCGGTCTCGAACTCTCGCACCATCAAGCGGTCGTGGCGTAACAGACTGCGGCGGTCGAGGAAGCGCAGGTCATCACCGGGAAAATAGGGACGCTGTCCGCCAAACTCGACGCCCGATCCTCGCCGGCGGCTGCGGTGGGCGCCGGCGTATACTCCTTCGGCGACCGTCTTCGCCTTCATTCTGAGCGGCGAGATGGCGCCCCAGTCGATGGGCAGCAACTGCTCCCCGACCCGCGGCTTGGCAGCGGAGGCCATGCCGATCGGTATAGCGGATGGCCGGTGGGGAGCGGGAGACCTTTGTCGGAGACGGCCCGGCGGCCCGTGGCCTGAGCGGCTCTCGCCCTGGGCACCACTCCGTCCTATCATTCGTTCATGGGTGGTAAATCAAGGGTCGTCATGGCCGCGAGTGGAGTCTTGTTGCTGGCCTGTGGGTCGAGCATCGATGTGCTCGGCCCTGGGGGCGCCGGCGGCAGTGGTGCAGCCAGCTCCAGCAGCGGCACCGGTGCCGGCATCACCACCAGCAGCGGCACGGGCGGCACCACGAGCACCTCATCGGGGACCGGAGGGGTGACCTCCACCTCCAGCGGCACCACCTCTAGCGGCACCACCTCCAGCAGCTCGAGCGGCGACTGGCCCCCGCCCAGTGAGTGGTGCAGCGATTGCGCCGAGCAGGCCATCGCCGGTCCCTGTGCCGGCGCCTGGGACGGCTGTGTGGACAACTTCGCCTGCGACCAGCTGCTCAAATGCCACACCGACTGCGAGTGGACCGCCGAGTGCAACGAGGCCTGCGACGACATCATCCCCAGCGCCGTGCCGCTCTTCACCAACATGATCCACTGTGTGGCCTGTGACGTCTGCGCCTATGCCTGCGGAGGCTCATCCTTGATGGCCTACTGCGGCTGACTAGCTCCTAGCCCCAAAGGCGCTGCGGTCTCGCGCGCCCCTGGCGGAGCGAAGGGCGCGCGAGCCCTTCGCTAGCGCCCCCTGTTGGCCAACTAGCCTTTTTTTCTCGGGGTTTTTTCAAAAACCCCGCCCCATCGCCTTCGGCGCCGGGGCCCCACCCAAAGTCGCTCGCTTCGCTCACGGTTTCGGGTCCCGACGCGCTCGTCGAGCGCGTCACCCGTGCACATGCTTCGCGCGAAAAAGGGGGTTTCGAGCCAGTAACTAGCTAGCGCTGGGCGACCGGGGCCTGGCTGCCGGTGGGCACTGCGACGACGACCTGTCGACGGTCCCAGGTGAGATGCTGACTGAGCACCCGCTTGATGGCCCGACCGTCGACGGTCTCGATGGCCTCGGCCACCTGCTTGGTATGCCCTGGACGGAGGGTCTCGAGCAGGCGCCAACCCAGCGGCGCCCGGGCCCGTCCCGGCGCTGGAGCGACGCTCAATTGAGCGGCCCGCTTGTCGAGACGGAAGCCAATCATCGCTTTGGCGTAGGCCAACTCGACGCGCGTGGGCCCCTGCTCAGCGAGCCGCTGCATCAGCTCGTCGATTCGTGTCTCCACCCGGGTGGTCGAGCGAGGCAGAACCGGGGTGACCTCGAGCACGGCAACCGACGCAGCCCAGCCTTGATCGACCAAGCCGCGGGCCGCGGCGGCGAGATCACTGGCGACCAGCTTGCGGTTGAGCAGCGATTTCTTCGGACCAGCGAGGATCTCGATGGCAACCTGGACCGCCCCGTGATCCTCGTGCTCCACACCAGGCACCCGCCACCCGATGAGCAGCCGCTCATGGGGCGCGTCGGTCTCGATCGTTTGGTGACCCGAGCGGACCCTTGGCGGAGCGCTGTTGGGGGCCCCACCGAAGGCGAGCCCCAACTCGGCAACCGCTTGTTCGACCTGGCGGCGAGCCCGAACCGGATCGATATCGCCAACCACGGTGATGGTGGCGCCAGGGGTGGCACGCTCAGCAGCCAGCCGTGCCAGCAACAATCGATCCCGGAGCCAAGCGGCATCCGCAGCCCGAGGGCCGACGAGCCGACCTGCCACCGGATCATCCTCAGGGAAGAGGCCGTCACTCAACGCCAGCCACGCCGGGCCATAACGCAAACGCCGCAGGGCGACCCGACGGTGACGGTTGAGCCGGCTGCGCAGGGCTGCGACGGGCCGCTGGGCCGCTTCGGCGATCAACAGGCCGAGACGCCCAACCGCCACCGTCACACCAACGTCCAACTGATCGGGAGCCACCACCTCGGTCTGACGAATCTCCCACCCCCCGTCGTGAGGCTGGCTGACCCCATCAACAGCTGCCTGGGTGTCCGCAGGCCCGAGCCGCACCGTTACCGCCACCCGCGACATGGTGGTGTCCCGGTGAAGGCGCAACGTGATGCCGTGGCCGATGGGCTCTTCGACCACCGTCGGCTCACGCAGAAAGGCCAGCTGCTTGTCGAGCGCAGGATTGCCAGTCGCCGGCTTGCGGGCCTGGGTCCAGCCGGGGCCAAGAACTGAGTTGGCGTAGGACAGCAGCTCGAGCGGATCGCGCCGGTGCCTCATGCCAAAGCCTATCCCGGCCAGCTCTTGCAACGGCTTCACCCCGGCCGGTGGTGGCGTCCCCAGGGCAGGCATGGAAAAGGCAACCGCAGCCGACCCGTCGATGGCCGCACTGGATCCCGCCGCCGACGCTGAACGGATCGCGTCGAGTCGCGCCACCGCGGCCTGCCAATCCGATCTGCCGAGCTCGAGCGGCTCCAACTGGTCCGGCGGCGTGCCGGAGCTTTCCTCTTGCTCTTGCTCGTCCTGCAAGTAGACCGGCAGCGCCGCGAGCGCTCGATGAAGCCGTGCTGCGGGTACCGCAACCTCGTAGTCAGCGCCAGGCGGCACCCGGTCACGGAGCAATTGGGGATTCAGCTCGCGCAGCTGGGCCGTGGAGACACCGGCGGCCCGGGCGATGGTCGACAGCCGAGTCTCGCTGGGCACCAGGATGTCGCTCCGGCGCAGCAGAGGATCGGGCTCGAGTCGTTGGAGCCCAAAGTGAGCTCGGTTGGCCGCCACCAGGGCCATCGCGGTGATCTTGGGACCGTAGTCAGCCGTCTCACGAGGAATGACTCCCTCGGCGGCTAGCTGAGACACGCTGATTCGCTGGGGGGCCTCGCCCCGTTGGTGGCGCAGAGCCGAGAGCCGCTCCATCGCCCGATTGAGCCCCGTCAGACCCATGTTGTAGGCCGCCAGCGCCAGCTCCCAGCTCCCGAGCTCTTCGTGCAACTCCGCCAGGTGGGCCACCGCCGCCCGAGTGGCCGCCTCCAGACTGCGGCGCTCGTCGACCCAGTACGAGATGGTGAGACCTCGGTCGGCCGCCGTCGCGGCCATCAACTGCCATAAACCGACCGCCTTGGCCGGCGAGCTTGCCTGAGGATCGAAGGCACTCTCGACCGCAACCACCCACACCAGGTCTTCAGGCAGTCCCGCATCCTGGAGCACATGCTCGATAGTGGCGCGGTAGCGCCCTGATCGCCGCCAACTCACCTCGAAGATCCGCCGTCCCCGCGGATCGGCGGTGAAGAACCGAACGTAGCGCAACGCCCGACGGGTGATGGGCACCGGCAAATCGTTGGGCGTCAGATCCAACAGGTCGTGGTCGTCGTCCACCAGCAGCAGCTGATCGCTCGTCTCGACGTAGTCCGCCGCAAGCTGCCGATCGAGCTCAGCGGATAGATCGACCGAGGGCGCGGGCTGGCTGGACTGCCGGTTGGTAGGTGCAGCTCTCCCATCAACCAGCTCGGGACTGCGAAATGCCCGATAGGCGGCAGATAAGGGACGTCGCCAGCCGATGCCCACTAGAGCACCGATGACCACGGTGGCGACTCCGACCGCCACCCAGAGCCTGAGGCGCTGAGCCATGGACCCACAACGGTGCCGCGGAACGGCCCACGACGCCAGGGCATTGAGCGCCGAGGGGGTCGATCTACAACAACGCAGCTAGCGAACGCCGAGCCACACGCCGACGGCCAAAGCGGCCAGCGCAGCAACCACGGCGAGCCACACCCAGAGACGACGCTCCAGTCCGCTGCCCGAACCCAGGGGCGTCGAATTAGGTCGCTGGGGCGGGTCGGTGGCGGGGGAGGCCTCCCGCACGATCACCTTCACGCTCGAACGGGGGTCGTTCAGGGCCTCGACAGCGTCGTCCTTGTGAGACGCCAGCGTGGAGCTGATGGCGGTCTGAGCGTGCTCCAGCGGCGTGTCACCTATCTCTAGATCGACATCGACCTCACCGTCTGAACCCTCCCCATCGGCTTGGGCGACACGCTCGAGCTCGGCGATGAGCTCGGCTGCCGATCCGATCCGATCGTCCGGGTCCTTGGCCAGGCAGCGAACAATCACCCGTTCGAGGGCGATGGGCACCGAGCGCTCAGGGGCTTCGCTCGACGGCGACGGCACCGGCTGGTTGAGATGGGCCGCCATGGTGGTGAGCGGACCGGGGGTGTCGAAGGGAACCTTGCCGACGATCATCTCGTACAAGATGCAGCCGGCTGCGTAGAGGTCGCAGCGACCGTCCAAGGCTTCCCCGCTCACCTGTTCGGGCGCCATGTAGTCAGGGGTACCGAAGATCATGTCCTGCTCAGTCAAGACAGTGCCGGTCGTGTCGCCCTGGATCATCTTGGCGAGGCCGAAGTCCACGACGCGGACGCTCAGCTCTCTCAGGAAAGACAAGGGTGCGCCGGCCTCGTCGACTCCACCCCGCAACCCGGACCCCTCGATGAGGAGATTGGAAGGCTTCAGGTCCCGATGGATCACGCTCCGGTCGTGGGCGGCTTGGAGGGCCTCGCATACCTGAATCATGATGGCCAAAGCCTCGTGGTCCGGCAGCGGTGCGTGGTCACACAAGTGCTCCTCGAGCGACGGGCCGTCCACGTGCTCGAGAGCGATCATCAGCAGGCCATCTTCCTCGATAGTATCGAGCAACCTGCACAGGTGGGGTCCCTCGAGCTTCTGTAGGATCTTCACCTCTCGCCGAAATCGCCCAAAAATCTGCCGGTCGCTGTGCAGATGGGAGTGAACCACCTTGAGCGCCACGACCTCTTGGCTGGCATCGACGTGTACCTCCCGGGCGCGGTAGACCGTTCCGCTGGTCCCACCGCCGAAAATCGCGAGGATCTCGTAGCGCTCGGCCACGACCCGACCCACCTCGAACTCGGCCGAGCGGTGGGAGCGGCGTTCGCTCACAGGCCAGGTCCTCCGTCCGGCCCGCCCAGATCGAGCTCCTCATCCGTCTCCCCCAGACACACGGCCAGGATCTTCGGACTGTGGTCGATGGGATTGAGCACCTCGGTCGCGTCGAGCTGCCGCCACTTGGCGCAGGCGGTCACCGCAAGACCGGTGGCGTCGAGAGCGACATAGCCCACAGTGAGCAACCGATATATCTC
>JAUVCD010000758.1 GCA_030590865.1 Myxococcales bacterium
CCGTCAGGCGGTGATCCACAACCGCCTGGACCTGCTGGGCGACGACCAGCCGAGCGCCGAAGAGCTGGCGGCCGCCAAGCTAGCCACGCGCTGATAGGCAGCCTGACTCGACAGTCTGGCCCGGGTTGCCCAGGGCCGCTCCCCCCCTGCGGCGAGGCGATGCCGTAACGCGGGTCTATTTGCAGCAAAGGGCAGCGCCGCAAGTTTCGGAGCCCGAGACGGTGCAGGCATCGGCCGACCAATCGCAGTTGGGAACCAGCGCTGTGCGGACGTAATGGGACATCGTTCCGCCGGTATGGACGTACATGTTGGCGGCCGATCCGCAGGCGCAAGTGGTCGGGCCTCCATTGCAGTCACAGCCGGTGCCGCCGATATAGGTCAGCGTCAGCGGATTGCACAGCATGGTAGCCGAACAGATCGCCCAGCCGCTGCCGAGGCCCTGACAGGTGCTTTGTGCGGCAGACAAGGTGAGTGAGTTGGTATCGGCCATGTAGACGCAGGTGCCGTTCACGAAGGTGCCTGGACAGTTGCAGTCGTAGTCGTTGCTGGCCGTGCAGTTGGAGGGACAGCAGCCGTCGCCCGTCTGGGAGCAGGTGATGACCGCAGTGCCGCCTCCGCATACGCCGTTGTTACAGGTCTCGCCGGTCGTGCAGGCGTCAAGATCGTCGCAGGGCTGCCCTTGACCCACCGTCTGGGTGGTGCACTGACCGTTGTTGGTGTCGCAGACGCCCATGACGCAGCCCTGCGTCAGCTGGGAGCAGTCCATCGGGCTGCCGCCTTGGCACACACCAGTGGCGCAGGTCTTGTTGACCGTACAAAGATCGTTCGGATCGGTGCAGGTTCCGCCTTCATTACCGACGACTGGCTCGCACTGGCCGTTCTGGGGATTGCACTCCGAGACGTGGCAGTCGTCGGGCACTGGCGAGAAGAAACAGTCCTTCGCCGTGCCGGTGCACTGACCGTTGGTGCACGTCGTGCTCTCCAGACACAGGTCGGCAGCCGTACAAGCCGTACCGTTCGCTAGTCCTTGGGTGGAACAGGTTGCGTTCTGCTCGTCGCAGACCACTTCCTCGCACTCCGCCGGCGCCATGCCGCAGTCGTTGTCCGGCCCGCCGACGCAGAGACCACTGGCGCAACCGTCATCTACGGTGCAGAAGACGCCGTCATCGCAGGACGTCCCATCGATATCGGCGACCACCTCGCACTGACCGGTCTGCTCGTTGCACTGGGCGACCTGACAGACCGGCGCCTCGATCTGACTGCAATCGACGGCGCAAGGGCTCGACGATCCGCCGTCGCCACCCACGCCACTCGAGGTGGTCCCGCCACCGCCGCTCGAGGTCATCCCCCCCTGGCCGCCAATCCCGCTCGAGCCAGAGCTGCTGTCGCTCGTGTCGGCCTGGGTCGCACAGCCGCTCGCCAAGTAGCCTGAGGCGAGCGCGACCGTAGCGATAGCTAGAACTGCAAACCGATAGCGGCGCATCATAGCCAAATAACCTATGCCGCAAGCAGTGCCATGTCGAGCTGGGCGGCGGAAGAGCCACCAGGTGCCACCGCTTCGGCAGCCGGCCCGGCGGGAGAAACCCCGCTTGGCGTTGAATGGATCGTCCCCTACTCCGTCTAACTCATAGCATCAGTTTGCCAGCTGACGCCGGTTCGGCGAGGCGATCTCCAGTTGGAGTGCCCGCTGAGCGAAAATTAATCATCCGCGGCGAGGAAATGCGCGCCTGGTAGCCCTGGCTACTGGCGCCGCGAGCATCTCAATCCGTAGCCTGCGATCCGACCGTTCAGGGGGTCGCAGGGCTGCGCGTTACCACCCACACCTCGAGCCCTCGAGAAGGAGCCTTCATGACCACAAGCCCCCTGCCGATTAATAGCGATTCTCCTCCGACCCATGACGAACCGGGTGAGCAAGACGCGGCGTCAGCCGAGTCTGCCGATGTGATTCAGCTCTACCAGCACAGCAAGCGGCCCGGATGGGGGCTGGCCCTTCGTGTGCGAGAGCGAGATGGCCGCCACGACGTCCAGTTCGAGGATGGGCAGATGCGCACCATCGCGCCGGACTTCATGCATTTGTTGCTGCCCGTCGATCGTCCGGCGGACGAGACCCGCCTGGCGCTCCGGAATCTCACCGCGATGAGCGGCATGGCCATGGCTCGCAGCGAACGGAACAACGAGTCGGAGACCCGTACCATCACCCTGGACGAGCAAGTCGCCTGGTTCTTGGAGCAATACACCGACGGCTTCGTCGCTGATCAGTGGGCGACGAAGATGCGTGGCGCTGGCCAGAAAAAGCGGGCCAAGGCGCACCGCGATCCCGCCATCGCCCAGGCTCAGAAGCTGCTGAGCGCCCAGCAGCTCGACCAGTTGCTCGAGCAGCTGAGGGGGGACGAGATTGTCGAGCGGGCGCTCACGGTGATGCGAGGCACGTCGCTCATCAGCGCCGCCCAGCGACGACCGCTCGAGGGTCTGGACCCACAGCGCTACGGCCTCTTCGGCCGGGCGCTGCGTGATTTGCTCTACGGCGATCAGGACTTGGAGCTTCGGATCGCCAAGTTCATCCAGGTTTTCGGCAGCACCTCGACGCCGCTCAGCTGGGCGGCAGCCACCTTGTGGTTAGCCTTGGTGCACCCCACCGAGCACGTCTGCATCCGCCCCAATGTCTTCACCGAGCAAGCCCGCTGGATGGCGCCGCTCTTGCGCCTGCCCAACAAGCCCGTCGCGAGAATCTACCTGCGCCTTCGCGACATGGCGCTCGCCCTGCGGGACGAGCTCGGGCAGCACGGGCTGGTCGCGAGGGACTTGCTCGACGTCTACGACTTTGTCTGGTGCACCCTGCGTCCCGCGGCCAGGAAGGCCATCCTGGCCCAGCCACCAGCGCCGCGAGTGAGCGGAGTTCAATTGACCGACGGTTCGCCCCAAGAGCCGGACGAGCAGCAGCCCGACGAGCAGCCCGCAGAGCCTGCCAGCGATGCTGCCGTGGCTTGAGCCACGCCCTTGGGACTCATCACGGCGCGACGCGTATCCTTGACATATCGTTCGATGACTTGTATTCACTGACTTAATGTCAGCGAACATCAACAGGGACGAAACCCCTCCAGCGTCTCGGAAGGCGCGCAAAGCCGCCACCCGTCTGAGCCTGCTGGCAGCCGCCCAGCGCTGCTTCGCCGACAAGGGTTATGTGAGCACCCAGATTGGGGACATCGCCAAGGCGGCTGGCGTGGCCCACGGGACGTTCTACGTACACTTCCCCAACAAGGAAGCGCTGCTCGAAGAGCTTCTGGAGCAGTTCAACCAGGGGCTGCTCGATCGGTTGAGCGCCCTAGATACCGGTACCCTGCGCCCCACCAACCGTGGAGCAAGGAACCTCGAGCCGTTGGTGCGACCCGTCGCCCATGCCTTCCTTGCCTATTGGTCCGAGGGACGGGACTTCGTTCGGGCCTATGCCCAAAAACTGGCACTGGGCACCGACATCGAGAGCCTGCGGGACGGCATCAACCCGCAGATGGTGGGCTTTCTATCTCAGGCCCTCGAGGGCGTGACCGCGTTGAGACTTGGAGCCCACCATGCCGAGCTAGCCACCCAGGGCTTGCTTGCCATGTGGATGCGCATCGGCATGCAGGCCCTGTTCAACGATCGAGTGAGCCTCGCCGAGGCGGAGGACACCCTCGTGATGATGACCGTCGGCGTCTTCAAGGCGCTGAACAGTGCAGCGACTTGTCGGTGACCAAGGGAGAATCTCATGCAGAACGGCCCCATCATCTCAACCGAGCGGCTGACGGCGAGGCGCTCGCCAACCTCGGCAGTGATTCACTCGGCCGCACCCGACCTCCAGCCACGCCGAGCTGTTGCGCCCCGCGGTCTGGCCGAGTTTCACCACTACCACCCACGCCCCGGCCACCCCGACTGGCCACGGATCGCGGCTGAGGCACGGGATCTGGCCGCCACGCTGCGCCCCAAGCTGGCCCGACCGGACCGAGGCATAGCCCGTCACCGGCGCATCGCCCGAGCCTACCGCACCACCGTGCGTAACTACCGGGACAACCGCGCCTTGAGCCGATCGGGACGGGAGGATCTGCGGCCCCTCTACTTCATCTGGACGATGCTGCGGGCCTGCAACTTTCTCTGCCAGTACTGCGACGACCACCGAGGCCGAAAGTACCCCGAGCTTCCCAATGATGGTGTGCTCGA
>JAUVCD010000474.1 GCA_030590865.1 Myxococcales bacterium
CCGACCACCGTATCGATGGCCAGGGCAGTCGAATCGACCATCGAGTGGGTCACCCGAATGGGCTCGACGGTGAACGACCCGGCACCGAAGCGCTGTCCCGGCCCGATCGGACGAAGCGCCACCAACTGAGACGCTTTGGGAGTCTCCTCCAGCCGCAGCCGAACCAGCTCGATGGCGTAAGGAGGCGCCCACACCGGAAGGCGCCGCTGCTCGGCCCGCAGCTCATCTTCCAGGGCCAGCAGGAGCCGGACCAAGGCGCCGGCATGATCCTCGTGGGCGTGGGTGAGCACTAGGCCCTGCAGCGCGGCAGGCTGGTCGAGCAAGTAGTCCAGTCGAGGCCCATAGGTATCGACGCCGTAGTCACCAAAAGGAAACGACACCCCGCAATCGATGAGCAACCGGTCTGGCTCCCCCGAAACTCGCTGCTCCAACACCAGGCAATTCATGCCGATCTCGCCCATGCCGCCGAGCGGGATCACTTTCAGGCCAGCGCTGGTGTCCAGGATTGTCACTTCGGCGGACGAATATACTGCAATAGACCCCAAGGTGGGTGGCCCCTGCCGGATGGCACCTGCCGGATGGCCCCTGCAGGGGTCCTCAGAAGGGCACAACCTGGGGAAAACCTGTAGAAAATCTGAGCATTTGTTCCGGGTTAATTGTGTCTAGCTCACAACCGTTCAGGCAGTTTGAGCACCCTTAGAAAAAGATCTTATCTGTTTCAATAACTTGGCCCGAACGCCTCGGATTTCGTTTGCTACACCACTATACATTGGGGTAGTGAATAAGGCCCTTTTGAGCCCGTGCTCCTGTCTGTTGATCGACCGATGCGGCAACGCAATCTCTCCAGCGAAGCATCTGCTCTGAACAGGTGTGTAGGCTCGCGCTTCGTAGCAGTACGAGGCGGTTGGCGCCGAGCCATCAGCTCCTACTCTTGGGAATACAGCTTCTCTTGGCAGCAAGGCGGGGGGAACGGTCGGTCAATGGTGCGGGGGCTCCTACACTCATAACTATTCGAAACCGTGTAGGTCCAAGGCGGACTCGTTAGTACAGCTTATTGCCTCGGGGGAAGGGGTGTTGAGCTTCACCGGAAGTATGCGCGCTGGTGTGACAGCAGCGGTGCGCCATTTTTTCGGGGAAGCAGCGGCCTTCCAAGAACAAGCAGGTTGGCATCAGGACCTAGGGAAGAGTCATGGCGCAGGCGAATATCATTGGAAATGGCAAAGGCATGCAGGCTGGCGACAGGGACGAGTCCTCAGGTGCACCCACCCAGAACGACTCGGGGCACGACCAATCCGGTCACGACCAGCCAGCGGACGGCAAGCCGAACCCACGGCGACGACGTCGCTCGGCACGCTCACGGGGTCTGCGCTTCGACCGGATGGTCACCGAGCAGGGCGTCGATCCCCTCGATGAGGTGCTCCTCGAGAAGCGCACCAGCGTGATCACCAATCCGGACGGGTCGGTGGTCTTCAAGATGGAAGGCGCCGAGATCCCGGCCGAGTGGTCCCAGCTGGCCACCGACATCGTCGTGTCCAAGTACTTCCGCAAGGCGGGCCTGTACGGGGACAAGGAGCAGAGCGAGACCAGCGTCCGACAAATCGTCTACCGGATCGCCCACACCATTCGTGAAGCGGGCGAGCGCTTCGGGGGCTACTTCGCCAGCACCGAGGACGCCGACACCTTTGAGGCCGAGCTCAGCTACTTCCTCGTCCACCAGTACGGCGCCTTCAACTCGCCGGTGTGGTTCAACTGCGGCTTGTGGCACGAGTACGACATCAAGGGAGCGGGCGGGAACTTCGCCTGGAATCCTACGGCCAAGGCGGACGGCCCGAACGAGATCTTCGAGATCGACAACGCCTACGAGCGTCCCCAATGCTCAGCTTGCTTCATTCAGTCGGTCGACGATGACCTGATGTCGATCTACGAGCTGGTCAAATCCGAGGCGCGGCTTTTCAAGTACGGCTCAGGCACTGGGACCAACTTCAGCGCCATTCGGGGCCGGCAAGAGAAGCTGAGCGGTGGTGGCACCTCGAGCGGTCTGATGAGCTTCCTCGAGGTATTCGATCGAGCCGCCGGCGCGACCAAGAGTGGCGGCACCACTCGCCGGGCCGCCAAGATGGTGTGTCTGGACATGGACCACCCGGAGATCGAGGACTTCATCAACTGGAAGGTCCTGGAAGAGAAGAAGGCCAAAGCGCTGATCGCGGCAGGCTACCCATCGGACTTCAACGGCGAGGCCTACCACACGGTCAGCGGGCAGAACTCGAACAACTCGCTGCGGATCAAGGACGACTTCTTGCAGGCAGCCACCCTGTCCAGCGGTGGCGCCACGCCGCCCTCCCCCACCTCCAGCGCCGCGGAGCCGAGCGACGTCTGGCACACCCGCGCTCGCACCACCGGCGAGGTGGTCGAAACCCACAGTGCCAGCAATCTGTGGAGCCAGATCGCCCAAGCCGCCTGGGAGTGCGCTGATCCGGGGATGCAGTACGACACCACCATCAACCAGTGGCACACCTGCCCCAACACCGATCGAATCCGGGCGAGCAACCCCTGCTCGGAGTTCATGTTCCTCGACAACAGCGCCTGCAACCTGGCGAGCCTCAACCTCACCAAGTTCATCGTCGAGAGCCCGGAGGACGACGAAAAGACCTCCCGCGCCCCGGTGATGGACGTCGAGCTGTACCAGCACGCCTCGCGAGTCTTCACCAGCGCGATGGAGATCCTGATCGATCTGTCCTCCTACCCGACCCCCGCCATCGCCAAGACCTCTCATGACTACCGACCCGTCGGCCTCGGCTATGCCAACCTGGGCACGCTGCTGATGCGCATGGGCCTCTCCTACGACTCGGACGAGGGCCGGGGCGTCGCCGGATCGCTCACCGCGATCATGTGCGCCAGCGCCTACGAAACCTCGGCCCAGATCGCGTCGAGCAAGGGTCCCTTCGCGGGCTACGCCAAGAACGCCGAGCCGATGCTGCGGGTGATGGAGATGCACCGTGAAGCGGCCTACGCCATCGACCGCGATCGTTGTCCCGAGCCGCTCTGGCGAGCGGCCGGCGAGAGCTGGGACCGAGCGGTGGCCCTGGGCAAAGAGCACGGCTATCGCAACGCCCAGACCACGGTGCTCGCCCCCACCGGCACCATCGGTCTGCTGATGGACTGCGACACCACCGGCGTAGAGCCAGACTTCTCGCTGGTGAAGTTCAAGAAGCTGGCCGGCGGCGGCCACTTCAAGATCGTCAACCAGTCGGTGCCCGAGGCCCTCGACACCCTGGGCTATGCGCCCCACCAGATCCAAGAGATCGTGGCCCACGTCTCGGGCACCAACACGCTGCTGACAGCGCCCCACATCAACCGGGCCACCTTGCTGGCAACCGGCATGACCTCCGACGAGCTCGACAAGGTCGAGGCCGCGCTGCCGAGCGTGTTCGACCTGACCCAGGCCTTCGCCTCCTGGGTCATTGGCGAAGACGCCTACCAGCGGATCGGCCTGCGAGACGGTCACAGCTCGGATGGCGGCGCAGAACATGGCGCCGGGCCGAGCAACCTGCTCAAGCAACTTGGTTTCACCGCCGCGCAAATCCAAGAGGCCAGCGACGTCATCGTAGGTCACATGACCATCGAAGGAGCGCCTCACCTGCGAGACGAGCACCTGCCGGTGTTCGATTGCGCCAACCGCTGCGGGCGGCTCGGCCAGCGCTATCTCGAGCCGATGGCGCACCTCAAGATGATGGGCGCCGTGCAGCCCTTCCTGTCAGGCGCCATCTCCAAGACCGTGAACCTTCCAAACGAAGCCACGGTCGACGAGGTCCGGCACATGTACGAGGAGGGGTGGCGGCTAGGCCTGAAAGCGGTCGCCCTGTACCGAGATGGCTGCAAGGCCTCCCAGCCTCTGTCGAACAAGGCTGAGAGTGACGACGACGAGGCTGAGGAGAGCGATTCGGTCGCCCTCGCGGCCGTGGAGTCGAGCACGATGGTGCCGGCGGCGCCCAAGGCGCCCCAGATTCATCCCGAGGGCGTGCGGGTCAGGTTGCCGCGCAAGCGTCAGGGCTTCACCCAAGAAGCCCGGGTCGGCGGCCACAAGATCTTCCTCCGCACCGGCGAATACGTCGACGGCACCCTCGGTGAGATTTTCGTCGACATGCACAAGGAAGGCGCCGCCTTCCGATCGGTCATCAACTGCCTGGCCATGGCGGTCTCGGTCGGCCTGCAGTACGGCGTGCCGCTCAACACCTACGTCGACCAGTTCACCTTCACGCGCTTCGAGCCCCAGGGGGCAGTCGAGGGACACGACAACATCAAGTTCGCCACCTCGATCGTCGACTACCTGTTCCGGGTGCTCGGCGTGGAGTACCTCCACCGCTACGAGCTGGCCCACGTGCCGCCAACCCCTCCGATCGAAGATCCCTCCGAGCTGACCCAGGGCCCGCGAAGCGAGGTCCCCCCTGCCCTCGTAGCGGCCGCAGCGCCAGCCGCAGCGCCGGCGGGAGCGGATCCCACCACCGGTCTGGACGCTCAGCTCGAAGAGATGATGGGCGATGCGCCGGTATGTGACGCCTGCGGCCACATCACCGTCCGCAACGGCGCCTGTTACAAGTGCCTCAACTGCGGCAACAGCCTGGGCTGTAGCTAGTTCTCGGTCCGAAAGGCGCTCCGGTCTCGCGCGCCCCTGGCGGGGCGAAGGGCGCGCGAGCCCTTCGCTAGCGCCACCTGTTGGCCGACTAGCGTTTCTTTCTCGGGGTTTTTTCAAAAACCCCGCCCCATCGCCTTCGGCGACGGGGCCCCACCCAAAAAACCGCTTCGCGCGAACACAGGGGTTTTGAGCCGCCAACTAGTCAGCATGAAGCGGGCGGGGATGAACCCCGCCCCTACCGTCGATCTAGGTGGCCCCAACGAGGGCCACGGTGCCTTGGTTACCCCAAGAGGGGCGTCTGCTTACGGGCAGAGCGGGTGATCCGCACAATCGGCGCAGGCGCAACCCTCGACGTAGGGGTTGCACTGCCCGTCAATGGTGCAGTTACTAGGATCAGTGCAGAATGCGTTGCTCACGCACTGCGGGCACACGCAGTCGTTGTACCACGCACCATTTGCGTCCTCGCACTCCGTACCCTGGTTGCATCCCTCGCACTCGCAAGAGCTCTGGTTGAGCACGTCGCAGGGCGGATTGTCAATTCCGTCGGAGAGCGCAGCGAGGTCGACGCAGGCAAAGGCTCCGCTGCTGGTCGAGCTGCTGGTCGAGCTGCTGGTCGAGCTGCTGGTCGAGCTGCTGGTCGAGCTGCTGGTCGAGCCGCCGGTACCGCTCGAGCTGGTGGTGGTCCCACCGCCGCCGCCCGTACCGTCGTCGTCGTCGTCGTCGCTCGAGCTCTTCCTATCGGCCGTGCACGCCTGCGTCATAACCGCGCCGCCAAACAAAGCAAGGGCGACCCAAGTAATCGAATTCAATTTCATCAGTTTGCTCCGTCTCCGGCGCCCCCCCGGTTAAATGGAAACAAAGGCTATTAATAGAGCATAAGCTGCGACTTGTCATCTGGGCCCTGGTCCCTCAGACGTCCGAAGAGTGCTCTGGGCGGCCGATTTGCTCACGATGGTGCGAAACCAGCGGTCGCCTGAGCGCTCCCTGACATGCAGCCTCGCCCCCAATCCGGTACGCTCTGCTACCCTCTGAGCCATGGACCGAGCGCTCGATCTGTTGAAGCGCTGCACCACGCCAGCGGGTTTCTTGGCGGCACTGGACCGACGAGCCAACTACCCGCGGATCTGGAGTCGCGACGGCTGCATCTGCGGCCTCGCAGCGCTGGCTTGTGGCGACCCTGAGCTCGTTGCCGCACTGGGCAAGACGCTCACCACGCTAGGGCGACATCAGGGGCCTAGCGGCCAGATCCCGAGCAACGTCACCCTAGATGGCCAACAGATCAGCTACGGAGGCAAAGCGGGACGAGTGGATGCTACCAGCTGGTACATCCTGGCGCTTTGCCTCTACGGGCGCCTCGGCGAGGGCGACGAGCTGGTGGCCGCGAGCTGGACCGCCTTAGAGCGCGCCTGCGGAGCGCTCCGCGCCTGGGAGTACAACGACCTGGGCCTGGTCTACGTGCCGGTAGGGGGCGACTGGGCCGACGAATACGTGCTGAGTGGGTACCTGCTCTATGACCAAGTGCTGCGCCTCTGGGCCCTGCGAGAGCTCGACGCTGCCGCCGAGCGGCTGGGGCGGACCGCTAGCCACGAGCGCGACCACTTGGCGGACCTCATCACCGAGCGCTTCGCTCCCACCCAGGGCAGCGCCGGCCCGGCTTTCTTTTGCGCAGGCTTTCACCCAGGGGCGCGCTTCAGCCAATTCGACGCCTTCGGCAACGCGCTCTGCTGCCTGCTTGGGGTGGGCAGCGAGCAGGACCGGCTTGCTAGCCTGCGCCACGCCCAGCAGATCTCACGGTTCGACCTAGTGCCTGCCTTCCATCCGGCGATCGAGCCGGACGCGCCGGCCTACCAGGCGTTGAAGCTCGCCGCCGGCGGACCGTTTCGCAACAGTCCCGGTCGGTACCACAATGGCGGCCTGTGGCCGATGATCACCGGCTTCTGGGCACTGGCGGCGCGACAGCTCGGACCGGTGGAGCTCGCCGACCGCTGGACCGCTGGCATCAAGGAGGCCAATCAGCAGGCCAGCTGGGGCTTTCACGAGTACCTCGACGCCAATAACGGCGAGCCTGGTGGGGCCCGCCAGCAGGCCTGGAGCGCCGCGGCCGAGATCATCGCTACTGCAAGCGGGCTGGTCGAGTGACCCAGCCGTCCAGCACGACATCGGCCAGCGACTTGTCTTGCTGGATGATGCGGTGCTCCACGGCGAGGATCGTATCGGTGTGCTCATCGATCGGGTCCCGAGCGCGGACTCGCCGCGCCTGCTCGGTCTGCCGATAGTCACCGGCCAAGAAAACTCGCAAGTGCAGGGGCACCAGGCGGGTGACATAGGTTCCCTCGACGATGAGCACTCGCGTGCCGGCCAGATCCAGCCGCTTGGAGCTGATGCGATTCTCGTCCCGCAGCACACAGGGCTTGACGATCTGCGATGCGCCAGCGACGAAGGCCGCGACGTGCTCACCCAGCAGATCGAGCCGCACCTCGCCGAGACCCACCGAGTCGGGCTCGGCCAAACGCCGCGCCGCGATGCACCGAGGCGGCTGAGCGAAGTAGTCGTCTTGGCTCAGGACCACCGCCTTCAGCTGCCAAGCCGCCAGCAGCTCGACCAGCTGGTGAGCCAGGGTGGTCTTGCCACTGCCCGATTCGCCGGCTACGGAGCAGACGATCCGCGCCCCTGACCCGCTGGCGAGCTGTGCGAGCGTCTCGACGACCGCCGCGACGCTCATTCGGCAGCCGCCGCCTCCTCAGCCTCAGCGGCAGCCTCCTGCTGCGCCTCCTTCTTCAGCGCCGCGTAGTACTCGTCCTCCTTCTTGCACTGCTCCTCACTCTTGAGGTTGCGGTACCAGAAGAAGTACAAGCCGATGCCGCTGAAAAGAGC